>JBLNGL010000381.1:0-6345 GCA_050264735.1 Ignavibacteria bacterium
AAGAGCTACCGGGAGAAAGACGGGCTGGCAAATGATTTTGTATACGGAATTCTGGAAGACGGCAAAGGAAATCTTTGGTTAAGCACAAATAATGGAATTTCAAAATTCAATCCTCAAAAAGAAATTTTTAAAAATTATCATTATAACGACGGCCTGCAAGGGAATGAATATAATCAGAATGCATTTGCAGAAGATTTCAAAACCGGCCGTTTATTATTCGGAGGAATAAACGGTTTTAATATTTTTCATCCTGACAGTATTACCGGAAATAAATACCTCCCTCCCCTTGTTTTCACAGATTTTCTAAGATACAATACAGACGATGAAGAAGGCAAGCCCATAATAGAAAAAGGAATTTCTTACAGGAAAAATATCGTATTGACTTATAAAGATAATATTATAACCATTGTTTTCTCAGCATTGAATTTCAATAGTTCCTCAAAAAATCAATATAGATATAAGCTTGAAGGCTTTAATGAAAACTGGATTCAGCTTGGCGGTAATCATTCTGTTACATTTACCAATCTTTCACAAGGAGAATATAATCTAAAGGTTATTGGTTCCAACAATGACGGATTATGGAATGAAAAAGGGGCTAATTTATTTATTGAAGTTTTACCACCCTGGTGGCGGACTAAAATTGCATACATTTTTTACGGAATAACCTTTATAAGCATCTTATATGGATTACGAAGATTTGAATTAAACCGGCGTGAACAAAAAGCAAGAATACGTGAAACTGAATTACGAATGAAAGCAACTGAAGCAGAAAAAAGGGCAATTGAAGCGGAGAATGAACGTAAAACAAAAGAGCTTGAAGAAGCAAGGCAGCTTCAATTATCTATGCTTCCAAAAGAGCTGCCCAAGCTGCCTAATCTTAAAATTGCTGCTTTTATGAGAACCGCTACTGAAGTCGGCGGAGACTATTACGATTTTATTGTCAGCAACGGCGTTTTAAATATTGCTTTTGGCGATGCAACCGGACATGGTTTACAAGCCGGAACCATGGTCACATTAATGAAAGGATTTTTTACATCCGATGCCGCAAGACTTGAGCTTCCCGAATTTATGAATCATTGCAACAATATGATCAAAGAAATAAAATTAGGAAGAATATTAATGTCTTTCTGTTTTATGAGGATCGAAAATAACAAGCTCACAGTTGCAAGCGCCGGAATGCCGCCGGTATATTACTACAGCAGTGAAGCTCATTGTACTGAAGAAATTATTCTACAAGGGATGCCCCTGGGGGCTATGCGGAATTCTAATTATAAAACTGCATCAATCCAAATGAAAAGTGGAGATACAATTTTACTGCTCTCAGACGGTTTGCCGGAGCAGATGAACAGGAATAAGGAAGTATTTGATTACTCGCGTGTTAAAGAATGTTTCAGTAAGTTTGCTGAAGAGGGTCCTGACGATATTATAAATAATATTATTAAATACGGAGATGAATGGATGGACGGGGCTGTTCAAACTGACGATATGTCTTTTATAATATTGAAAGCAATCTGAATGGATTCGGAAGTAAAATTAGAAATAAAATTACCTAAAGTTCCCGATATAGAACTTGTTGCTGTTGAAGGGCTCGAGAAGATGTGTAAATTTTTTGGGATCTCGGATGAAAAAATCGGGGAAGCTAGGATAATTGTTACGGAGGCAATAATTAATGCATTAGAACATTCCGGAGATATTAATCCTTATGTCAATGTTGAATTTATCATGAATAATAAAAAGCTGGTAATTTTAGTAACCGATTACGGTAAAGGATTTAATCCCGAAGAAGTTGAAGAACCGGATATAAAGAAAAAAATTTCTGATGAAAATAAAAGAGGATGGGGTTTAAAATTAATGAAATCAATGTCGGATGACCTGATAATTGAATCAAGCTCATCAGGTACACGCATATCAATAATTAAAAATTTAGAATAACGGAGTTTCGATGAGCACTGAATTTAATATTACAAGTGAATTAAAAGAGAAAACTTTAATATTAAAAACCGGCGGATACATTAATAATACCGGCGGAGAGAAAATCCTTCAAGAATTTTCAAAGCATTATTCTACTGGTATAAATAATGTTATATTGGATTTGGAAAAATCCAAAGTTGTAAATTCAATCGGCATCTCTTACCTTATTGAGCTTATTGAACAAATTATCCAGAATAACGGTAAAATATTTTTTACCAATCTCGATCCTGCAATTGAAAAAACATTTAAAATAATGGGATTATTTCAGTACGCTGAAAAATCTGATCCTAGCAATTCTGTTTTTTAAATAAATCATTATTTTTCTTGAAACTATTTCTCATCTAACCTATACAATCTTGGATAGTGATATACTCGTAGAAAAATTAACTTTTCAGTTTGAATCAATCCGGGAGGGATTTGATATCCTTTCTAAGGCCCGTGATTTTAAGGAAATGGCAAAAACTTTTGCTCATTTGCTGAGAGGTAATTTTTCCTTAAAAGATATTTTTCTGCTGCATAAAACAACTACCGATTCCGGATGGATCCCTGTTGGATTCGACAATATTCCTGACAATTCTTATATACCGTGGCTTGAAAATTCAAATAATTTTGAAATACACTATTATCAGGATGACAAAATAAGCGCTGCAGTAATCTTACCTCTTTCGGATTTATCCTATTTGGGAGTACTTGTCGGCAAAAAGATTGATGGAAAAGATTTTTCTAATCTTGATAAAATTTCACTGCAAATATTACTGCAGGTATTCGATAGCGCACACAAAGCATTCATTAATCGCCAAAATGAAAAAAAATTAATATTTGATTTAAATGAGAAAGTATTTCAATTAAGCAATTTAATCGATACCGGGATTGAATTATCTAAATTAGAAAAAAGAAATACTCTTTACCGGCTTGCTCTTGAAAGAGTTTCCTCATTGACGAATGCTTCCTCGGGAATATTGAAAATAAGCCCGGCTGATAAGGATACTCCTGTCGAAATCTATACTTTTCCGGGAGAAATTGCTTCTGAGAGTATTTTAAAAAATAAATTTAAGATTGAATCCGCTTTTAGTTTTAGGGACCGGAGGTATGAATTAATTTTATCTGAAAAAGAAATACGGGGAGGGACTACTTCATTTACCGATTTAGACAAATTATTGCTGGAATCTGTAGCAAGGCAATTATCTACCTCGATAGAAAATGAATTTTTGCATTTGGAGTCTATAGAAAAAGAACGGATTGAAAAAGAATTAAATCTTGCCGCATCAATTCAGCAGCAGATCATTCCCAAAAAATTGACAAAAATAAAAGGATATGATATAGACGGGATAAATATCCCTTCAAAAGAGGTAGGCGGAGATTATTACGATTGTATTAAACTGAAGAATGGAAATTACGCCTTCATTATAGCAGATGTTGGCGGGAAGGGAATTGCAGCGGCACTTCTTGTTAGTACTTTGAATGCCGCACTCAATTCATATTTGGAGTTTGAGCTTCCTCTTACCCAATTGAGTGATAAACTAAATACACTGATTTTCAAAGCTACTCCCCCGGATAAATTTATAACTTTTTTTATTGCAGTTCTGGAGCCGATCTCCGGGAACCTGGAAATAGTTAATGCCGGGCACAACCCGATTTTACTGCTTAGAAAAGACAATACGCTTCAAAGAATTGATGCGGGCGGCACCGGTCTGGGGATGCTTGATCTGGGCATTCCTTTTTTGGGTGAGAAAATTGCGCTCAACCCCGGCGATAAATTATTTTTATATACCGACGGAATCCCTGAGGCAATGAATGAAGAGGAAGAAGAGTATTCCGAAGGAAGAATGGTAAATTTCTTGAAGATTCACGCCGAAAATACCGCAGAGGAATTTACTAAAGCTCTGGTTGAGGATGTTAGATTGTTTGTAAAAGATGCTCCCCAGAGCGATGACATTACATTATTAATTTTGAAAAGAAATTAGTTGTCCTCTCTTTTAAAAAAATATCAGGAAAAAGCTGCTAAAGTATGAATTAATTTTTACTTCATTAAAATCATTTTCTTTGTTTCAATAAATTCTTTTGTCTTCAGCTGATAAAAATATATACCGCCGGATAATCCCTCTGCACTGAAATCTACAGAATAATTGCCTGAAGGTTTTTCTTCATTGAGCAATGTTCTTACTTCTTTCCCAAGGGTATCAAATACAATGATCTTAATATGAGCCTTCTCCGGAACGGAAAAAGATATATTGGTAATCGGATTAAATGGATTTGGATAATTTTGGTTTAAAACAAACCCTGATAAAGAGTTTAACTTAGAATCAAATACAGCTGAAGAAATACCGAGATAATTTACTTTAACATACTCCATCCATAATTCCTGGAATTTACTTTTTGTAAGACCTGAAAAAATACTGTAATCTGCCGGAGTTTTGATAAAATCACTCATCTTTTTCATACCGTAGGTCTCTACAATGAAAGTGGAAATTGTTAAACAAAACGGATATCCGCCTAGATTTGCAAAATTGTCAAAGCTTGAATTAAGCTCGTCCAAACTCGGAATCCTTCCGAGATTGTTGTAAGCTGCAGCCACCGAGGCTTTATTATAATAAGGTCCGCCTTCATAGCAGGCAAATCCTTCATTCAGCCAAATCGGAAGATTTTGATTTATCTTTCTTGTACATACATGCGTAAATTCATGTATAAAAACATTATCCATTATATCAGCATAAGAATGGGCAGGCCCGGGATTAAGGGGAGATACAACATGAAGTTCAGTCCACCCGACTCCTACCACCCAATCAGGTGCATCCGGCCAGCCAATCGCATTGTGGAATTCCTGGAGTGTCGGGTAAATATGCACTCCGATTTTCCCGATCAATGTCAATTGCAGATCGTCTGTAATACGATCGTAGCTTCCCTCGAGTCTAGATGCAATCGTAGCTACTACACTGCTGTCCGAGGCTTCATAATAATAAATAAAGTGATCGGATTCTTTTTGCTGCCCGAACAATCCCCGGCTGAAAACCGCGATTGCTATAACAATAGTGCAAAATAATTGTTTCATTTAATTTTACCGGCAATAATTGATGAATAAGTGCGCTAATTGGAATTTTACATGATATACAGTTTAATGATTTATGAAAAAAAATTATTTAAAAAGAAGTATTTTTGGGGCTGAATTATCCGGCAGTAATATAATTGCCCGATATTTTAAAATCGTTCAGATACGCGTTTCGAAACCTTTTTTTTAAAAAATTTTTTTAGTATAGACAAAAATTAAATTTTGAGGTAATTTAAGGATTAAAATTGCTTCAATACAGGAATATATGAAAGTCGGAATTCTAGATATTATAACAATAATAATAGTTTTTCAGCTTTCAGTTTTTTCATTTTTTCTTTTTATTCGGAAAGCAAAGCATATCTCCAATTACCTGCTGGGTCTTCAGCTGCTCTCTCAAGCTGCAGGGATATTAAACGGATTCTGCTTCCAGCAGTTTGAATTTTTTTACAATAATTTCCCTCATTTATTTTTTACCGGTTATCCGTTCATGTTTTTGTGGGGCCCCACTTTTTATTTGTATATCAAATCGGCCTCATTCACTGATTTTAAGTTTAAACCTGTTTTCCTTCTTCATTTTATTCCTTTTTTCGCTGCGCTGGGTTTTCTAATCTTAACCTTTTATCCGTTGAGTTATGAAGAAAAAAGAATTTTACTCCAAGAATCGGGGTTTCCGATTTACTTATATGGAAAAGTCATAGATATCTTTTTGAGAGCACAGGTATTTTTTTACATTATTCTTTCCGTTTACAATCTATATAAAGTTAAGCTGAAATTAAAAGAGAGTTATTCATCAATAGCACACACGCATTTAGGATGGATCAAATTCCTCGTTTCAGGATTTACAATTTCATACTTTTTAACCATTCCAATTATTATTTATCGCTATATTTTCGAAAGCAAAGGTGATACATTAGTAATACTGATTTCTTTGCCTTACATCATTTATTTCAATATTATTTTTTTTAAGGCCTGGTACCGATCCGATCTTTTTGCAGGTGTGGAGGGAGAATCTAAGTACAAATCCTCAAAACTTACCAGAGAAGATGCAGCACCCGTAATTGAAAAGCTAAATAATTTTGTGGAAAGTAATAAACCCTTTCTTAATTCCGAATTGACTCTGAGCCAGCTTGCGGAAAAATTGAATATTTCACCGCGACTTCTATCACAGGTCATTAACGAATATTTTAATCAAAATTTTTATGATTATATAAACAGATTAAGGGTAGAGGAATCCAAAAAAATTCTTATAGACGGATCGAGCAAAAAAACGATATTGGAAATACTCTATTCGGTTGGCTTCAATACTAAATCAGCTTTTAATGTAGCAT
>JBLNGL010000382.1:0-4520 GCA_050264735.1 Ignavibacteria bacterium
AGAAAAGAAGATAATTTCCAGCCAGCTTTTTGATGAAGCTGCAAATGGTTTAATACCTCTTGAGCATATTACAATCCTTAATTCATCAAGAAGAAACAGAAGCGGATGGATTGACGAAAAAATCCGCAAGTCCTATATTAAAGCCGCAATTACTCTGGCATTTAGAAAAATGCAGCTCCGGAATGCCGAGGGATCAAAAAAAATTTTTTATGAAAATGATGTTGAGCTATATAGAAGCCATATAAAGGATTTATTATACAGCACAGAAAATAGAATCAAATGAAACCTGATTGTTCGGTTTATATTTTATCATTTTATCCGCATTTGAATGAAAAGGAGGTTAAACAGTTCCCCCTGCTGGATAAAAAGCACTCAGTTGAATTATATTCCGCGTTAATGCTGAATCATAGGGAAATATTAAGATCGCTAAATCCGGCACCTGCATTTTTTTTCTGCTGCGATGAAAGAGATACTGGATATATTCCTGAACAGATGTCTCGGGAAAAAATTATTTTTTATCCGCCGGCTGAGAATAATTCGGTTCCTCATATCTTAATTGAGAAATATCTCTCATCCGGCAGCATAAGCCTGATATTAAATTCCAATATAATAGGAATAAAAAGCCCGGACATAAAAAAAATATTTGACATCCTGGGTGTAGAAGATGAAGTAATAGTAATCGGCAGATCAAAAAAAGAAAGGGCTGCATTCATCGGCCTGAATTTTTACAACCCGGAGGTTTTTAAAGGAATAGAGTGGGATAAGTCTAATTTTGATTCGGTTCTTGCAAAAGCATGCATGTTCAATAATAAGATAAGTATTTTGGATGACTTTATGCTTATAAACTCGGTTGAAGATTTTAAAGATCTTTATTCCGAACTTTCAAAAAAAGAAAGTACAGCGTACTGCAGCCAGTCAGTGCACGAAAGGTTTACAAATCTCTTCATTGAGTATAAGGATCTTTTAAAATGAGCGCAGTTGGAATTTTCGGGGGTACTTTCGATCCGCTGCACATCGGTCATCTTATTACTGCCCGGTCTGTATTGGAAATCAGGAAGCTTCAAAAAATAATTTTTATTCCAAACGGAATTTCTCCCAACAAAAAATACCGAGGAGGAGCCTGCGCTAGCGACCGGCTTAAGATGCTGAAGCTTTCAATCGAGGGAGTTTCTTATTTTGAATATTCCAAAATAGAAATTGATGATCCGGAAGTGTCTTATACAATAAATACTCTTCGAAAGCTTAAAAAATTGTATGAGGAGATTGAACTCATAATAGGCTATGATAACCTAATGGAATTCAGTGCATGGAAAGAACCTGATGAGATTTTAAAATATGCCAAGCTGGTTGTGCTTCAAAGAAATACAGTCCGAAAACCGGGAAGGAAAGATAAATTTTATAGAGCCGCGGTCTTCGTCGATACTCCAGTTGTAGAAATTAGTGCAACAGAAATAAGAAGAAGAGTGAAAAACGGTTTGTCTATCGATTATCTTGTTGCCGATAAAGTAAAAGAATATATTTACAAGTTTAATTTATATAAGGAGTAATCATTGAAAATACTTGTAACCGGAGGAGCCGGGTTTATAGCTTCGCAAATTGCGGATGCATTTATTAATGAAGGTCATAAAGTTTTTATAATAGATGATCTTTCTACCGGTTTCGAAAAAAATATTAATCCCAAAGCAGAATTTATAAAAGCAGACATCTGCGATTTAGAATTATCCAGCTTATTTGAAAAAGAGAAATTCGATTTGGTGGATCATCATGCGGCGCAGATGGATGTCCGCCGTTCGGTTGCCGATCCTGTTTTTGATGCAAATATTAATATACTGGGAACTATAAATCTGTTGAAAAATGCAGTAAAAACGGGCGTAAAGAAATTCATGTTCGCCTCTACCGGAGGAGCAGTTTACGGAGAGCAAAAATATTTTCCCGCCGACGAGCATCATCCTACAAACCCCCTATCACCCTATGGTATTTCCAAGTTATCGGTAGAGAAATATCTCTATTTCTATAAAGTGCAATATAATCTCAATTATACTATTCTGCGTTATGCAAATATCTATGGTCCACGCCAAAATCCGTTTGGAGAAGCAGGTGTAGTGGCAATTTTTTCTTCAAAACTGATTAAGGGGGAACAGCCGGTAATAAACGGTACCGGAGAGCAGACAAGAGATTATGTTTTTGTGGGGGATGTGGTTCAAGCAAATCTTATTACACTTAATGATAAAGAAAGTGATATTTACAATATCGGAACAGGCCAAGAAACAAATGTTAATCAGCTTTTTGGATTATTGAATAAGATTATCGGGAAAAACAAAGAAGAAAAACACGGACCTGCAGCACCCGGCGAGCAAATGAGAAGCGTTATTACTTCCGATAAAATATTTAAGAAATTCGGCTGGCGTCCTTCTGCCTCTCTGGAAGAAGGCTTGAAAAAAACGGTAGAGTTCTTTGCTAAAAATAAATAAAACTTTAATTTTCTTCCGCTTTATTTGAAATTTAAGATTATTGTCCATTCTTTACGCAAGTTTAAATTGCTGATTTATCTCAATCTTAGCAATAAATAACTGTCAGCAATTAAAAATACCCTAAATTAATGTTTATAAAAAAAATGATCTTCTTCTGAAATGCAGAATTTAATAGGAAGGCTTCTAGCTAAAGACATTCGTGCTGTCGCCCATGCAATTTCCATTGCAGAAAACAGCAGACAATCTTCATCACATCTACTGAAGCAAATTTATAGTAATGTTGGCAATGCTTACCGTATTGGGATTACCGGACCTCCAGGCGCCGGTAAAAGCACAATTGTTAATCAGGCTGCAAAAGTAATCAGGAATAAAAATAAAAGAGTGGGAATAATAGCGGTTGATCCGACAAGCCCTTTTACAGGAGGTGCTCTATTGGGAGACAGAATCAGAATGTCGGAAATAGGCGGTGATAAAGATATTTTTATACGGAGCATGGCGAGCCGGGGCAGCCTGGGCGGGCTTAGTAAAAAAGTTATTGACGCTGCCGATATTCTTGATGCCGCCGGTTACGATTATATTCTGCTGGAAACCGTGGGCGTCGGGCAATCAGAGCTGGATATTGTAAAGGCAGCAGATACAACCATTGTAGTGCTGGTGCCGGAATCGGGAGATTCTATCCAGGCAATGAAAGCCGGCTTGATGGAAATCGCAGATATTTTTGTAATAAATAAAAGTGATCGCCCGGGCGCCGAGCAGGCTTTAGCTTCTTTAAAGACTATCATGATGATGCGTACCCATGATGAAGAAACCTGGATACCCGGAATTATTAAAACTGTAGCAACTGAAAACCATGGGATTCCTGAACTATTTTCGGAAATAAGGAGGCATAAGGAATTTCTTGATGATAAAAACCTTTTTTTAAAGAAAAGAGAAAAACAGACAAAAAATAGAATTAAAGAAATTGTTGAAGACTTTATTCGTGATGAATTATGGAATGATGATAGAGAAAATTCATTAGATTCTTCTCTAGAAAAAGTTGTGCTTGGAAGATCATCTCCTTACCGGATTGCCGAGGAATTAATTGAGAATTTTAAAAAAGAGATATAAAAATTTAAATAGTCATAACTTTCAAATTTTTGTCTAGTAATTCGGGAATTTAATTCCTGATTATCTTAAAAGTACCTGTTTTTATTACCAAGTAATTTCAATGAAAGAATAGTTCCCGTAAGTTCAAAAAAACTTAACTGGAGCAAATGGTTCCTAGCAGCTTAAAAGTTGTACCGGATAAATAACGGAATTAGGAATTTAATAGAAAGGAAATAAGAATGGAAATTACCGACCTGTCTCAGAAATCCTTCCTTACGGATTTAACCGAGAATGAAATAATTATCAGGGATACTATCAGGGACTTTGCGGAAAAAAACATCCGGCCTTTCATAATGGAGCACGATGAATCTCAGAAATTTCCGGTGGAAATTATTAAGAAGCTCGGTAAATTGGGATTTTTAGGTGTGCTCATACCTGAAGAATTCGGCGGTGCAGGATTAGGTTACCAGGAATTCTGTATCGTTATCGAAGAGCTCGCAAAGGTTGATCCTTCCGTAGCTTTATCGGTTGCCGCACATAACGGATTATGTACTAATCATATTTATTTATTCGGAAATGATCTGCAAAGAAGAAAGTATCTGCCGGATCTAACTTCGGGTGCAAAACTCGGAGCCTGGGGTTTAACAGAATCCTCTTCTGGGAGCGATGCAGCCGGACTTAAATCTTATGCCGAAAGAAAAGGCGATTATTATATACTTAACGGGGGAAAAACTTTTATAACTCACGGAACGGTAGGTTCGGTCGCAGTTGTTATGGCAATTACAGATAAATCAAAAGGGAAAAAAGGAATTTCTGCATTTGTACTTGAGAAAGGAATGGATGGATTTATTATTGGTAAAAAAGAAAATAAACTGGGAATGAGAGCAAGCGATACGACTCAATTGATTTTTGATAATTGCAAAGTTCCCGTTGAAAGTTTACTTGGCAATGAGGGTGAAGGAT
>JBLNGL010000383.1:0-4710 GCA_050264735.1 Ignavibacteria bacterium
TAGATTTTTGAAAATCTGGCATATCTATTTTGCAACTATCATACCTTTATAAAATTTCGACAAATTTCAATTAAAATGAAATAGAAACGCACGTTTTTATTACAGGAGTGTACGTTTCCGAACAAATAAAGTTTTTTTTATTTAGTTTTGTTTTTGAATTTTGATGGAATGTATCTTGAATATCTTATATAACTCTTAATTATAATTCTTTGCAACCTTTGTGTCTTCTCTGCGAACTTCGCGTTAAAGGTTTCTCGCAAAGAACACTAAGGATTCCGCAAAGTAAACAAAGCCAGGAGAACTCGAAGAATATTAAATGGAAAAAAGATTCACAAAAATTTTAATCATTGATGACAACGAAGATGTTCTAACGGCAGCACGTCTGCTTTTAAAACCTTATGCAGGGATGATTGTGACTGAAAAAAATCCGAAGATGATTCCTCAATTATTGATCAATGACAATTACGATTTAATTTTTTTGGATATGAATTTCAGTCATGATATGACCAGCGGTCAGGAGGGATTTTACTGGCTGAACGAAACCTTAAAAATAGATCCTTCTGCAGTCGTTATTTTGATTACAGCATTCGGCGATATTGAGACGGCAGTTAAAGCCGTAAAAGAGGGGGCAACCGATTTTGTTTTAAAGCCGTGGCAGAATGAAAAATTCCTGGCTACATTTTCTTCCGCATTGAAGCTGAGAGATTCCAGACTGGAATTAAATGATTTAAAATTAAGGCATAAGCAGGTTAGCGAAAACACAAATCAAAATTTTCAGGAGTTCATCGGGAATTCGCCGGCAATTCAAAAAGTGTTCAATACGATTAATAAAGTTGCCCAAACAGAAGCAAACATACTCATTCTCGGTGAAAACGGCACGGGAAAAGAATTGGTGGCGAGGGCACTTCATAAAAAATCAGGCAGAAGCAATGAAGTTTTTATTAATGTTGATATGGGTTCAATTAGCAAAACACTATTTGAAAGCGAGCTGTTCGGGCATGTCAAAGGAGCATTCACGGACGCAAAGGAGGATCGTGCCGGAAGATTTGAAATTGCATCAGGCGGGACTCTTTTTCTCGATGAAATCGGGAATCTTCCTCTCGAACTGCAGGCAAAACTGCTTACGGTAATTCAAAATAGAGAAGTTGCACGCGTAGGTTCAAACAAGCATATGTCCATAGATATAAGGCTTATCTGCGCTACAAATATGCCGATCTATAAAATGGTTGAAGAAAAAGAATTCCGCCAGGATCTTCTTTACAGAATTAACACAGTTGAAATTCAGATTCCTCCCCTCAGAGAAAGGAAAGAAGATATTCCTCTGCTTGCTGAATATTTTTTTCATTCTTATAAGATCAAATATAAGAAACCTCAATTGAGGATAAGCAGCCCGGCAGTAAAGAAACTGGAAAATTATCATTGGCCCGGGAATGTTAGGGAACTCCAGCATACAATAGAAAGGGCAATAATATTAAGTGAAGGAGATGTTCTGGAACCTTCGGATTTTTTTACCGGAGAACGGGAAGGTGTGTTGCCGGGTGCGGCCAAAAAAGAAGCCGGCGTACAGCTGGATAATTTCAATCTTGATGAAATTGAAAAAACAATTATCCAAAAAGTGATCAGCAAGAATGAAGGAAATATCACCAAAGCAGCTAAGGAACTAGGTTTAACCCGGACCTCCCTCTACAGACGGATGGAAAAGTATGGTCTATAACCGGTTTAGAATACAGGTGATTCTCAGATCTTTTCTGCTTGGAGCTTCTATTTTCCTTTTCTATTACTTATTGGACAACAACCTGGTCATATCTTCGATATTGATTTTATTATTTTTTTTCATACAGATATACCTCCTTATTCATTTTGTGGAAAAAACAAACAGGGATATTTCCAGGTTCTTAAATTCAATTAAGTTTTCAGACTTCTCCCAATCCTTTACCGAAAAAAAACTAGGATCTTCATTTAAAGAACTGCAGAATTCATTCAATAATGTAATGGAACAGTTCAAAACGACAAGATCTCAAATGGAAGAAAATTTCCAGTATCTTCAAACGACCGTAAAACATATTAATACAGGCTTAATCTGTTTCAGGGAAAACGGAGATATTGAACTTTTAAATGATGCAGCAAAGGAACTTCTTGGAATAAATGAACTGACAAATATCAATAATCTAAACACCGTAAATTCTTCGCTAGTCGAAAAATTAATAAATATTGAAGGAGGAGGAAAATCCTTAGTTAAGTTAAGTTTGCAGTCAGCTAAACCGGGGATTGGAGAAAGAAACCTTCAGCTTGCTTTAGCTGCCGCAAAGTTCAAAATGAGAGGAAATAGATATACCCTTGTTTCACTCCAGGATATAAGCAGCGAGCTTGAAAGGGAAAGACTTCAGAGTGAAATGGAAATTGCCAGAGAAGTACAGTTTAAATTATTCCCTAAAAAGGACCCCTTTATACCCGGCTACTTAATAGCGTCAAAATGCATTCCGGCTTTGGAAGTAGGCGGCGACTATTTTGATTTTATTCAACTGGACGGCAGCCGGCTTGGAATTGTAATCGGGGATGTTTCCGGAAAAGGCCTTCCGGCAGCCATTTACATGACTCTAACCAAAGGAGTATTTCAATCTTATGCGGCTTCTTCAGGTTCTTCCAAAGAAGTATTAATTAATCTGAATTCCCTAATATACCGGACCATTGAACGCGGAAATTTTATTTCAATGTTTTATGCTATTCTTGATTTTAAAAAACATAAATTGCAATATTCCCGTGCTGGTCATGAACCTGTTATTTTTTTCAATAATAATTCAGGCAGTTTCTCGCTTTTAAAGCCGAATGGAATAGGTTTAGGTCTGGAGAAAGGAACAATCTTTTCGGAATCAATAGAAGAAAAAGAAATTGACATTTCTCCCGGAGATTCATTTTTGTTTTATACCGACGGTTTAACGGATTACGGAATCCCGTTATCCAAGAAATATGAAAAAGACAGCGGCCTGGATATCAATATTATAAATATTATCAAACAAAATAACAGTAGTCATCCGGCAAAGTTATTAGATAAAATTTCCGAAGAAATAAAAACTGTGAATAATAATTCCTATCAATATGACGACACGACTATGATTGCCATTACCAAAATTAGCAATGAATAATTAACAATTTACAATTAAGAGAATTGTTAATTGTACATTGTTAATTGTTAATTTTTTTTATAAAGATATGAAAAACTTCCGGATAAATTTAATAATCAGAATTCTTGTCCTGGCTTTATCCATTCTGCTTTTTTTCTTTACTTATTTCAATACCGGTTTTGTAGCCACATTATTTATTTTAGCCGTATTTATTATATACCTGGTCATCTCCACCATAAAATACATCGATGCAACTAACAAAGAGTTAAGCCGTTTCCTGCATTCCATTAAATATTCGGATTTTTCCCAAACATTTATCAAGCAGAAACTCGGCAGCTCTTTTAAAGAACTTAATAATTCTTTCAATGAAGTAATATCTGAATTCCAGAAAACCAGGGCTGAAAAAGAAGAGCACTTCAGATTTGTACAAACGGTTATTCAGCATATCGGGGTCGGATTAATATCTTTTAACCAGGATGGGAAAGTTGAATTTATCAATAATGCAGCGAAAAAAATTTTTAAGATACCTCTTCTTAATAATATTGAAACTTTAAACAATGTAAGCCCCGGATTAGGCGAAAAATTTTTGAAGATAAAAACAGGCGAGAAAACCACAATAAGGATTATTGATGAGGAAGAAATCATTCAGCTGATAGTTTTTGCCACTGAATTTAAAATGAGGAACCAAAGATATACCCTTCTTTCTCTCCAGAACATCCAGAATGAGCTCGAAGAAAAAGAAATGGAAGCATGGCAGAAGCTGATAAGAGTTTTAACGCATGAAATTATGAACTCGGTTACGCCGATTTCGTCCTTAGCGGGCACTGTTCATGAAATGATCGATCCGGCATTCAATGGTAAAAATACTGCTGATCATTCCCCAAACCTGGATGCCGAGGCAGTCAATGATATAAAGGTTGCCGTAGACACCATAAAAAAAAGAAGCGAAGGTTTAATCCATTTTGTTGATGATTACCGGAGCCTTACCAGCATCCCGGAACCTGTATTTCGGATATTTCTGATTAAAGATTTATTTGAAAGAATCAAAAAATTAATGGAAAACGATCTTAAGGTAAACAATATTAAGCTCATAATTTCAGTTGAACCGGAAAAGCTTGAACTTACTGCGGACTCGGAACTGATTGAGCAGGTTTTAATTAATTTGATTGTCAACTCTATTTACTTTTTAAAAGGTGCCGATAATCCTCAAATAAAGCTTGCCGGGCAAATTGACGAAAGAGGCAAAACAGCAATTAAAGTTTCGGATAATGGACCTGGCATCAGCGAGGATCTTCAAGATAAAATTTTTATACCATTCTTTTCAACCAAAAAAGGCGGATCGGGGATAGGATTGAGCCTGTCGAGACAGATCATGAGATCGCATGGCGGCTCAATACATATCTCTTCAAAACCTTTTTCGGAAACAACTTTTACACTAAAGTTTTAAGCTTCTATTTCTTCAATTCGAAGAATTATCCTAGAGATTTTATATTCCCTTTTGGAAATATCTGTAATTTTTTATTCTTAGGTGAGTAAAAATGGGGTGCAAACTTTTAAGTTCTCACGTTTTATTGGCTTATTTATGTTA
>JBLNGL010000384.1:0-3162 GCA_050264735.1 Ignavibacteria bacterium
CTCATCCCCGATAATCTTAGAGCTGATATTGTTCTCGAATGAGTAACCGAGTTCCAGGTTTTTATTTGCAGCCCTCGGCGCAAGGGTATCAAGACATTCCTCAATGCATCCTCTGAGGTCAAATGTCTTTTTATCTAATTCTATTTTATTTGCTTCAATCTTAGAAAAATCGAGGATGTCGCTTATTATTTTCAAAAGGGATTCGCCGTTCTTAATAATTATATCGAGATATTCCTTCTGCTCATCATCTAGATTAGTATCCAGCAGTATCTCTGACATCCCGATTACACCGTTCATGGGTGTTCTTATTTCATGACTCATGTTAGCAACAAATTCGGACTTCAGCTTTACTGCCAGCAAAGCCTCTTCCCGGGCTTTGATAAGTGCTTTAGCCTGTTCACTCAGTAGTCTTGATTGTTCTTCAGCCTTCTCTTTTGCAAGAAGCAGTTCCCCGGCATACTTTTCCAGTTCTTTCTGCGCCTTTTCAAGCTTGTTCGCTCTTTCCTCCGAGATTTCATATAACCGTGCATTTTCTATTACCAGCGGATCAAAACCGTCTCCGTTGAATTCATCCTGCTCTACAACATCGTATTGCGCAACTGTCACTCTTTTTTCCATGTCAAAAGTTTTTTTCAGCAGCCTGAGCTTTTTCTTATGTTTGTCGGCTAAATAAAATAAGCAGAGATTTAACGGGCATGAGAGAAAAGGATTATCCGTCATGTCCTGCAATGTTTTATAAGCATCCAGCAGATAGAGATCATGCCAGATGTATACTTGGCTTTGCTCTGCGGGCAAGACCTCCAGTTTTTTTGTAAATCCGTTTTTGACAAACAAATTAATAACATCTGAAAGATTTTCCATTTGACCGTTTTCATCAATAGGATATCCATGAGAGTTGAGATAGCTGATAATTTCTTTCCCAACATCTTTTAAAATATAACCGCGTGCGAATGTATTGTACTTTGATAGTATTTTGCCGAAAGAAACCAGCATTGCTTCATAAAGAACTTTATCAAAATTTTTCATAGCCTTTTAAATCGATTAGTAATAAAAAAATTTTGTCCTGATACTTTATTATCGAATAAAAACCGGGAATCTTAACTTCTATTTAGATATTTTAGAAGACTTTTATAATTGGAGCTTAAAATATTATTTATAAATAATTTAAACCCCGATTTAGTATATTTTTTACAAAAGCGTTCCACAAAAAAAATGATTGAAATAAGGAATGTCTTATCATCCGAAATAAATCTCTTGCAAAATTTTCCTCCTGAAGATTGGAACTTGGATCTGTCCAAATTCATCTCTTTTCATTTTGGATTTGATTATTTCTATCCCATTGCCGCTGAGCTTGAAAATAAAATAGCAGGTTTTGGAAATGGTATATTGAATGCGAATACAGGCTGGGTCGGAAATATTATTGTTTTGCCGGAATATAGAAGACAGGGAATTGGGTTCGAACTTACGGTTCGGTTAGTCGATTATTTTAAAACTAAAGGATGCAGCAGTCAATTATTAGTTGCTTCCGAAATGGGTAAGAATATTTACAGCAGAATTGGTTTCCGGACCGCAGCAAATTATAATGTTTATAAAACTGATGAAGCTGCTGTTTTTTATCCGGATAGTTCTGGAATCAGACCGGCTGAAATGAAAGATTATCTGTATATTAAAAAGCTTGACAGTGAAATAACCGGGGAAAAACGGTCCGGTTTTATTGAAAGGTTTTTTTCAACTGCATTCATTTATGAAACGAATAAGTTTATTGAAGGATTTTATCTCCCCGATTTGGGAGCTGGGTTTATTGCAGCCGAAAATCCTAATGCGGGACTTGAATTATTAAAATTCAAGCTGAGCAGGAATAGCCTTAATATAGTTGTCCCTGCTGATAATAAAGCAGCCAATGAGTTTTTAAAAGATTCGGGATTTCAGCTTCTGCGGGTTATGCCCCGAATGAGTCTGGGAGAAAATGTTCCATGGAAACCTGAATTAATTTTCATCCGCGGAGCGGGTTACTGCGGTTAATTATAATTTATAACATTAAATTTTACAAAATGTTTAGAAGAAAATCCGGATGGATTTTAGTCATATCTGCGGGTGCAGTTATTACATTTTATGGATTTTATTTAAGTTCTAATTCCTTTTCCGATTTCGCAGGTTATTACACTTCCGCCAAAATACTTTCAGATGCCGATTCAACTGCCGTCTTGTACGATGATGAATGGTTTATCAGTAAAATGCATTCCTTTGGAATTCCGGATTCTACTTTTATTATGTATGTGAATCCGCCGCCCTCAGCTTTTATCATGATCCCCGTTGCCTGGCTGCAGCCTTTGCCTGCAAAAATAGTGTGGAATTCTTTTAATCTAATTTTTTTAATAATTGCGTTTTATCTGCTTTTAAAGTTTAATAATTTCTCTTTAGCTTCATTAAAAATACAGGCAATGGCGGCACTTTTTTTCTGTACTGTCCCTTTCCTCCGGAATCTGCAGCGCGGACAAATTTATATTCTTTTACTTCTTTTTATCATTGTTTTTTTCCAAGGATATCTTCGGGGAAATGCTTTATTATCATCATTGTCGATGGCGATTCTTTTCTTATTAAAATATTTCGGATGGATGTTCTTTATTCTTTTTATTATTGAAAAGAGGTGGAAAGAACTCGGTTTAAGTTTGTTATTTATCAGTATTGGATTTTTGTTCACTTTAATTATTGCAGGAATAGAAACATATGAAGCAAATTTTAATGTTATTATCGATGCTTTTAACCGGAAAGATTTTTCACTGACGGGCTTACCCTGTGTACCGGCAATTTTTGGCGCTTTGTTTACATTCCATCCTCAATGGAATAATAATCCTGTGTTAAACATTTCTTGGTTTTCCAGCTTGTTTACAGCCGTTTCTCTTTTAATTATGTTTATTTTTTCGTTCATTAAGACCCGCAGGAATACACCTGAAAGGTTAAACTCAATTTTAATTTTATCTGTAATTTTCACCCCGCTGGCTGCCGATCATCATTATATGCTTTTAACCTTACCGGCTGCATATTTAATGCAAAGAGATTTCTTCGATTTAAAAAATTTAAAAATATTATTAATGTTTGCTGTTTTATATCTTTTATTGGGCTGGTATCCGGAATTAAAAATGAATTCGCTGGCCGGGTGGG
>JBLNGL010000385.1:0-2891 GCA_050264735.1 Ignavibacteria bacterium
GGTTCATCATACAGCATTATCTCCGGTTTTAGAATTAATGTCCGGGCTAAACCTAACCTTTTGCGCATACCGCCGGAAAGTTCTGAAGGCGTCTTATCAATTGCGTCAGCAAGTCCTACATTATGCAATGCTTCTGTTACCAGCGAGTTCCTTTTTTCTTTAGGTGTTGAATGTAAATGTCTTCTTAGAGGGAATTCAAGATTTTCTCTGACTGTCATGGAATCATATAATGCACCGCTCTGAAAAAGGAAACCTATTTTTTTTCGCATCTCGATTAGATCCTTATTCTTGAGTTCAGAAACATTCTGCCCAAGTATTATAAGCTTGCCGCCATCAAGATCAACCAATCCCACAATACATTTTATGAGCACTGATTTACCGGTTCCGGATTGTCCAAGGATTACCAGGTTCTCTCCTTTATTAATCACAAGATTAATATCCCTCAGCACATGATTATTCCCAAAAGATTTCTTAAGATGTTCCATCTCAACCACAGCAAGACCTTTTTGCTTACTGTCATTTTCGGTTTCTATAGGGGCTGCATATGCTGGCATTTCTTCTCATTGCTCGATTTAGTTTTGATACAAACTTGTAATTTGAACCGCTATCATATCTATTATAAAAACCATTAAAGATGCGAATACTACGGCCGAGTTAGCTGCTTTTCCAACTCCTTCGGTTCCTTTATTTGAATTATATCCTTTATAACTTCCTATAAGCCCAATAGCAAATCCAAAGAAAAAAGTTTTAATGAAAGCCGGGAACAGATCGTTAAACTCGAGACTTTGAAATATCTGCGAAAAAAATAAATAGATGCTTACAGTTCCTTTGATGTTAACACCAACGAATGATCCCAACAAACCAACGGCATCGGAAAGAATTACCAATATTGGAAGCATCAATGTCGCGGAAACCACCCTTGTAACAACAAGATATTTAAATGGATTTGTATCCGATACCTGCATCGCATCAATCTGTTCGCTTACATTCATTGATGCCAGTTCTGCACCGATTCCCGATCCGACTTTCCCGGCAAAGATTAACGAAGTTATAACCGGTCCTATTTCCCGTATAATTGAAACTGCTACCATTGCCGGAAGCCACGATTCCGCTCCAAACTTTGCCAAAGTGGGTCTTGTCTGAATAGTAAGCACAAGCCCAATAATAAAGCCTGTAACAGCTACCAAAGGAAAAGATTTGTAACCGATCATAAAGGATTGTTTTATCGTCTCATTAAACTCATACGGCGGTTTAAATACTTCTTTGAAAAAGTGCAAAGTGAAAATCGTAAGTGAAGATACTTCTAAAAAAAATTTGTCAAATACCGACTCAGAAATAGTTTCTGAAAACGTTTCCGGGATTATTTCTGCTTCGTGATGTTGATTTTGGGGCTCTTCCATAATTATTTATTCCATTTAGTTTTGTCCTTAAAAATTATCTATCCGGCGGAAGAAGACCACTCACAAAACTTAAGAATGATCTCTTGCAAACTGGGGAGGAGTAATATCGGCTTCATTGAGAATTAGATGATTAATTTCTTGGTGACCGGGACTGTTGGTAAATTAAGGTTCACCGACCCATTTATAGCCGATTAATAATGATCCTGTAATTAACCCTAAAACAATTCAGATGAAATATTTGTTTTTCGCTCACCTGGGGATAATTAGATTTTTTCGTCAAAATAATCGTTATAATTTCGAAATTATTTTGCGTAATTCTTCCTTAGTTTTTCCAAGTTTATTCTGCAATCTCCCTAATAATTCTTCTTCTTTACCTTTTATGAAAAGCAGATCATCATCAGTAAGATTTGCGAATTGTTGTTTGAGTTTACCTGCGGCTTCATTCCAGTTTCCTTTAATTTGCAGCGAATTCATTTGATAACTCCTTTATATTATACTAAAATATCTTAGTAAGATAGTTTTTAATTCCCATAGTAGAATATGAAATAATTTAAGATTGTTCAATCGGGCAAAGGGATGAAAAAGGGGTTAATCCTTAATGAGGATAAAATTAATTATTTGTAAAATAAAGGAATCCATAAAGACTTCAATCCTCTGTTATCTTATTGTTCTCCGTATATAATTTATTTTATAACAGATTTAACTATAAACAGATACAATAGATGAAATAAAGGTTAATCTTTTAGGGTGAGATACCATTTTCTATTTTCACTAATGAAAATCATATTCAACTTTGGATTCTACTTTATATCGATATCACAAGATAAAGCAAACTCTGCCCAAAGAATATCATCGTCCATCGACTGACTTAGCATTCATATCGGATAGCCTTTTACACTAAATCTTTGGGCAGAATTGCGGGTGACTTATAAAAGCCCTAATGTTGAATGATTCTCGTCTATTATCGACAATTATGAGGAAAATTTCAATCGTGCAAAAGGATGAAAAAGGAATTAGATCTTTTAAGCAAGTAAATAATCTGACTTAGATTGTATTTTGTTAAATAGGGCAATTGTAACACAAACCCATAAGAATACTCCCATTAAGTCTTTCATAAAAATTCTTTCTATTGCTGAATGATAAACAATGTGCTGGGGTTTAACTCGAGTTCGCTAATTTACAAGCGCAATTAAATTTTCCCGAAAAAAAAGCAAAAAAATATTTACAGCAAACTCACTATGGCAATAACACCGGAGATAATTATTAAAATACCGGCAATTCTGTTTGCCCATCCCAGCCCGACTAAATCCAGCTTATCTGTGAAAAATATGGTGCCGGACCTAAGCAGGAAAAACCATAAGCACGAACCGATAAAAACTCCTGCAACAAGGGTTGACGCAGAAAATATACTGAGTCCAATTCCCAAACCGAGTGCGGCAAACACTGCAATAAAAGCAAAGATGGTCAAAGGATTAGTAAGTGTTAGAAAAA
>JBLNGL010000386.1:0-2682 GCA_050264735.1 Ignavibacteria bacterium
TATAATTATAGTTAGTATATTCCTCAGCATTAAGTCATTTTTTAGGGGATAAAGTTTATAAGATAAATTATCCTCTCTGAATGGTAATTCAAGTAAAAATTTAATATCCAAATTTTCGCTAATGATTTCAATTGTTTTTTTGTATTTTTTGGGAAGGATTGAACAAACTTCAAAAATCTATAAGAATGAAAATTTTAATAACCGGCGGAAGCGGACTGCTTGGGCAGTATTTAAATATAGAGCTTTTCAGGTTTAATGAAATATTAACAATTTACAATTCTCATGAAGGAAACTGCAGGAATTTTTCTTCTTTAAAAGCAGACATTACTGAATTCAAAAAACTCAGTAAAATTTTTGAACAATTCAGACCGGGATTGGTTATCCATACTGCTGCATTTTCTTCTCCCATCCTTCCGGATTCTGTTTCACCAAAAGAAGTTTATAATTTGAATGTAAGCGCGACAAAAAATATTGCGGAGCTTTGCGCTAAGAATAAAGCAAAATTAATTTATACTTCTACGGATCTTGTTTATGCAGGTTACAGAGGATCCATGCTGAAAGAGGATGCTAAACTTATTCCCGTTTCTTTATACGCAGAATCCAAACTGATGGGTGAAGTAAAAATAAAAGAAACCTTTGATAATTATTTGATCTTAAGAATAGCTTTAATTTTCGGATTCGGCTTAAATCATTCATCATGCCACTTCCAGCAAATGTATAATAATTTGAAAGAAGGGAAAAAAGTAAAATTATTTTTTGATCAATTCAGAACCCCAATTTCTATTCCGGATGCGGCGAGTGTGATTAATGAATTATCCGGATTTAATATTAAAACTGAGACTATAAATGTAGGAGGATTAGAAAGGCTTTCACGTGCCGATCTTGGAGAAAGATTATGCAGGATCGCGCAATTTGATGAGACTTTAATTGAAAAAATTTCGATGAATGATTTACCTGAACTTCCGCAGGCTGCAGATGTTTCTTTGAATACGGAAAAACTTCAATCATACGGAGTAAAATTAAAGAGTATTGATAATTCCATTGAGGAAATAATTAGTGTAAATCGTGATTAAAAAAAGACACTAACCTGCCTTGTCGGCAGGACAGGTTACACGAATTATATAAAAGGATATATTTTGAAACAATTACTCGGTGCACATACATCAATAGCAGGAGGAGTTGCTTCAGCGGTCGATCTTGCCCAATCCTTGAGTTTTACTGCAATGCAAATCTTCGCGAAAAATAATAATAGGTGGTCTGCACGTCCCTATACAAAAGAGGAAATTAAAAACTTCAGAGAAAAATTAAGCTTATCGGGAATTAAATTTACAGTAGTGCACGATTCCTACCTGATTAATCTTTGCGCTGCAAATAAAGAATTTCTGGAAAAATCCAGGATTGCTTTTTTAGATGAGCTTACAAGAAGTGAACAGCTCGGAATTCCGTATTTGAATTTTCATCCCGGTGCTCACGGCGGCGCAGGTGAAAAAGACGGGATAAAATTGATTGCTGAATCGATTAATATTGTTCATGACGCAAGCAAAGATTATAAGGTCAGCAGCATGCTCGAAGTAACTGCCGGACAGGGTTCCGCCATTGGCTACAAATTTGAGCAGATAAGAGAAATAATAGATTTGACTGCGGATAAAAGCAGAATATCCGTATGTATCGACACGGCACATATTTTCGCTGCAGGCTACGACATCCGATCGGAAACAGAATATGAGAAAACAATTAAAGAATTTGATGACATTGTAGGGTTAGCAAGATTAAAATGCTTTCATATGAATGACAGCAAGAAACCGCTTGGTTCAAAAGTCGACAGGCATGAGCATATAGGAAAAGGTTTGATCGGTTTAAGCGGATTTGGAAATATAATGAATGATAAACGACTTGAACATGTTCCGAAAATTTTGGAAACACCAAAAGGGAACGAATGCCTGGAGGACCTGGAGAATATAAAAACTCTACTTAGTTTGATTCATTCTTAAGCGGCTCCTCCAACTTCAATACAATTATTCCGGTGTGCTTTTTTATTTTATTTATATATTCCGGCAAAGTATTTTTGGAAACCTGCACTTTTGTTCCTTCAGACGGCGCATGCAGTAAATAAATTCTGCCGTCATCCTTCCTGTACGCAATACCGGTATGACTGATATCCAATCCTTTAATATTAGTTACAAATGCAATTAAATCCCCGTTATCAATTTTATCTTCTATCTGATGAACTTTATCCTTTGGAATATAAAAATATTCTCTTTCACTTATTTCAGCTTCCTGTTTTTTAATTACCGGAATAAATTCCGGGTTCTCTTTTAATTGTTTATAGCTTTGCGGATGAGCGGACATAAAATTCAATTCAAATTTTACCGCTTCTCCTCCCAGATCTTTGGTAATATCTTTAACTATCTCTTTTTTTTGATTATCAAATATCCAGTCTGAAAAATAATGAAGCCTCGAAGGATATTTATCTATAGAGCCATTCCTGTATCTGATATTTATAAGTTCATTTTGATAATCTTCAAAGGAAGTTTCTCCTGATTTAATGCACCTTGCGAGTGCAAGTACAGTTTCAAGGAATGTAGTGCAGTCCAACCCGGAAAAATTGATTACAAGCTTTTCATCTCCTGATTTCTCCAGTGCGGATGCTTCATAATCTGTTCCGATAAAGCTTTCTCCAAT
>JBLNGL010000387.1:0-9226 GCA_050264735.1 Ignavibacteria bacterium
CGGAGGTGGATCGATTTATAATCATTATTCGGTCTGTACAAGCGATAATAAATATTCGGAATATATTTTTGTTCATGAATTCGGGCACGGATTTGCTTCTCTCGCCGATGAGTATTACACATCGGATGTTTCATATAAAGATTTTTATCCTCTCGATATTGAGCCTCTTGATCCTAATTTAACTACTTTAGTTGATTTTAACTTAAAGTGGAAAGATTTAGTCGCAGATTCCATACCGATTCCTACTCCTTCTATTGATAAGTATAAAAACAGCATACGTGGTTTTGAAGGAGGAGGATACATGGCAGAAGGAATATACAGGCCCATGATGGATTGTACTATGAAATCAATTTCCGTTGATAACTTTTGTCCTGTCTGTAAAAGAGCTATCCTGCAGATGATTGATTTCTATACCGAATAGACATTCTTTAAAAACTAATTCAGGCAATTTTTTTTATTTTCCAATTCAGCCTTTTAAAATATAAATGGATCAAAAAAAATTATATAAAACCGTGGAAGCCATTGCTTCACAGAATTTTGCATCCGAGCAGGAAATGCTTGTCTCCGTTCTCAACCAGCTCATTGAGCATGAGGAGATCAATATAACCGGCGGAAGGATCTGGAAGCTGAATCCGGAGGAAGTAACTTACGATTTGGTATTTCAAACAGGAAAAGTGGAAAAGATCGATCCCGGATTTCAGCTGAAAATAGATGGATATCCCCAATTCGAGATCCTGGGTAAAGAAAGAACAATTTTAGGGAACGAAACAAATGAAACATTGAGGCAAAAAGGAATCTTCAAATACTCTGCAACAGGAGTCGGAGATAAAATTAAGATCGATAAAAAACCTTATTATGAATACTTGCTGGCATTTAACAGCGATGATATAAATGAAGAGTTCCGGATAACACTCAATATAATTGCAACCGCAGTAACTTCACAAATAAAGCAGAAAAGATATTCATTAAGAGCAAAGCTGTTCAAAGCCGATCTTGATAAGGCGCGAGAGCTGCAAAAAAGTATTCTTCCTGCACACGAATACCGTTTCCGAAACTATGAATTGTTCGGCATAACCGATCCGGCTGAAATAGTTGGAGGAGATTTTTTTGACTACCTGGAGATTGGAGATGAATCGGACCGTTTTGGAGTTGTTGTTGGAGATGCAGCGAGTAAAGGAGTAAGTGCTGCTGCCGAAGCAATGTACATTTCCGGCGCCATCCGGATGGCGAGCAACTTTGAGATAAAGATTTATACTTTAATAAAAAGAATGAACCGGCTGGTAAATAAAATTTTTGCCGATGACAAATTTGCATCGTTATTTTACGGGGAACTTTCAAACGATAAAAGCGGCTTGTTTTTGTATGCAAATGCTGGGCATAACCCGCCGATTTTTATTAAGCATAATTCGGATGAGATGATCCTCCTGAATCCTACAGGACCTGTATTGGGTCCGACACCAAACGGTAAATATACTGTTGAAAATATAAATTTTGCTACAGGAGATGTTCTGCTTATATATTCGGATGGTGTAACTGAATCAACTAATGCTGAATTCAACGGTTACGGGGAAGAAAGATTAAAAGATATGCTGCAAAAAAACAAAAAACTCTCCCCGAAAGAGATAACTTATGCGATCTTAAATGATGTCATAGAATTTTCGAAGCACGGCAAATACTCCGATGATAAAACTTTAGTGGTAATAAAAAAAATTAGCTAGAAGCCCCTCTATATCTCCCCAAAGGGGAGACTTAAATTCCGAGTACTTATACTCATTTTATTCTATTATAGTATTTAATATTTTTAATTGAATTAATTCTGCAAATGAAAAAAAAGGAATAAAATGATTAAATCTATAAATCCCACAACGGATGAAGAAATAAAAGTCTATAAAGAGATGTCGGATCAGGAAGTCTCAGGCATTATTAATGGTTCTCATAAATCTTTTCTTTACTGGAAAGAGAAATCTTTTTCCGAAAGAGCCGGGAAGATGAAAAAAGCTGCTGCCCTATTAAAGGACCGTAAAGAAAATTTGTCAAAGCTGATGACTCTTGAAATGGGGAAACCGATTAAGCAATCGAGAAGTGAAATAGAAAAATGTGCGTCCGCTTGTGAATTCTTTGCAGAAAATGCCGAAAGCTTTTTGAAGGATGAGGTCATCAAGACTGATGCTTTAAAGAGCTTTGTAGCTTTCGAGCCGCATGGAGTAATACTTGCAATCATGCCCTGGAATTTTCCGTTCTGGCAGGTTTTCCGCTTCGCGGCTCCGAACCTAATGGCAGGTAACGCGGGAATATTGAAACACTCTTCAAATGTAACGGGATGTGCTTTGGCAATTGAAGAAATTTTTAAAGAAGCCGGATTTCCAGAAGGTCTATTCAGAACGTTAATAATTTCTTCAAAGAAAATAGAAGGAATCATAAAAAATAAATTTGTTCAGGCAGTAACTTTAACGGGAAGCGTACCTGCCGGGAGATCAGTTGCTGCGGCTGCAGGCTCTATGCTGAAAAAAAGTGTACTCGAGCTTGGCGGCAGCGATCCCTATGTTATACTCGAAGATGCTGATCTTGAAAAAGCTGCGGAAACATGCGTGTCTTCCCGGTTAATAAACAGCGGGCAAAGCTGTATAGCAGCAAAAAGATTTATTGCGGTTGAAAAAATATATGAAGATTTTGAAGAACTTTACATCGAAAAAATGAAACAGAAAAAGATGGGAGATCCTCTCGAGGAGACAGTTGAAGTGGGACCACAGGCAAGAGCCGACTTAAGGAATGAATTACATGAACAGGTTTTGAAAAGTATTACCAAAGGTGCAAAAGCTGTTCTCGGCGGCAAAATTCCGGATCGAAAAGGAGCATTTTATTTTCCCACAATTCTTTCTAATGTTTCTCCGGGAATGCCTGCGTACCAGGAAGAATTATTCGGTCCGGTTGCTTCGTTAATTAAAGCAAAAAATGAAGATGAAGCAATCAGAATAGCAAATGATAGCTCCTTTGGCTTGGGCGCTGCTGTTTTTACATCGGATGTAGAACGCGGTGAAACGATTGCAAAGAAAAAATTGGACGCAGGAAACTGCTTTATAAATGACTTTGTCAGATCCGATTCGCGGCTTCCTTTTGGAGGCATAAAAGAATCCGGTTACGGGAGAGAGTTATCTTATTTCGGAATAAGAGAATTTGTAAATATCAAAACGGTTTACCGAGGATGAAGAGAATCAAGAGATCAAGTTCAAGATTAAGTTCAAGTTCAAGTTTGGACTTCTTGAACTTGAACTTGAACCTGAACTCAAGTTTGTACATATATGCAGGATACAATTAAACATCTTCCAGATTATCTCTCTTCTTCTGATTCTATTTTAGAATCGGGAGAATTATTAGCTCTAGTCCAGAAATTAGCAGTAGCAATTTTAATCGGCGCATTTGTAGGCTTAGAGCGGGAGCATGCCAGGCCTGAAAATGAAAAAACTTTTGCGGGGATCAGGACATTCCCATTGATTTCAATTTTTGGATTTTCAGCTGCTCTTATTTCAACCATAACAACTCCTTGGGTTTACTTTTCACTTTTTCTGGGATTTGCTTCACTTGTTATTACCTCTCATATTTTTTCCGCAAAGGAGGGTAAAATGGGAGGAACTACTGAAGTAACCGCATTTATAGTTTTCATTTTAGGATCCTTGGTGATGTGGAACTTTACTATTTTAGCCGCAGTTATTGGTGTTGTCGTCACATTATTTCTTACCTTAAAAATTCAGCTTCATGCATTTGTCGGAAAAGTAAACGAAGAAGATCTTTATGCCGCGTTAAAACTTGCCATCATTACAGTAATAATCCTCCCTTTACTGCCGGATCAAACATATGGACCTTTTAACATTTTAAACCCGCGGCTTATTTGGTATATGGTAATTTTTGTAAGCGGCATCAGTTTTATCGGCTATCTTTTAATTAAAATGTACGGACAAAATAAGGGAGTTGTTATTACCGGACTTCTGGGAGGAATGATATCAAGCACTGCAGTGGCATTCACATTTTCCCGTAAAAGCAAAGAGCAGAAAGAATTAAGTGTGAATTTTGCGGCAGGGATAGTATTAGCTTCAACAATAATGTTTCCCAGAATATTTGTCATAGTTTTAGTCTTCAGTAAAAGCCTTATCGACAAACTTTGGATTCCGCTGCTGCTTCCGACTATTGCAGGAATATTAATTACTTATTTATACTCTAAAAAATTTAAAGAGAGGCAAAATCAGCAGGTAGAATTTAAAAATCCATTTGTGCTTAAATCGGCTTTATTATTCGGATTAATTTTTGCTGTAGTGATATTCATTTCAAAAGCTGCCCAGGTTTATTTCGGAAACAGCGGAATATATGCTGCAGGTGCACTAGCCGGGTTAACCAGCGTGGATGCAATAGTGCTCACCTTGTCAAGATTATCAGGTTTAAATGAAAACGTCGCAGTTTCCGGAATTATTATGGCTGCTATTGCCAATACAATAGTGAAGGGAATTATTTCGATCTTTCTTGGAACAGAGCCGCTGCGCAGATACGTGGTTATCGGATTAGGTATTCTTGCTTTTATTACGGCAGCTGCATTAGCATTAACTGCAGCAGTAGTTAAATGAATGAATGTATGCCAAATTCGAAATAGCAAAAAACGAATCCCAAATAAAATCCAATAATCTATAATAAAGAAGGGGATACAAATTTACAGCCGATCTTTTTGTATTTAATTATTTCAGGATCCAGGAGAAAATAATTTTGTACGGTTGTTAAGATAGTTTTTTTCTCTTTGGTATGCGTAATCTTTTTAAATCTCGAAATAATATTTTCCGCCGCGGCTCCCTCAATTAATTCCAGCGAGCTTTTCTTAAGGAAATTTAATTTTCTTTTTTGAAACTCTTTTTCAATAAAAGGAAAAACTGCCGATGAGTATAAGCCGGAATTATCGTCGATAATGAAAAATTTCAGATCAGGGAAATCCGTAAGAATTTCGCGCACCGAGGCTTTTAATCTTAAAGGTGAGTAACTTTCTTTAAAGTTGTATTTTAATTCCGGTATTTCATCATTTAGCAGCAGCACATATTCTTTCCCGTATCTGCTGATTTTCCGGGCTTCTTCCGCCGATGCTTTTGACGGGTTAAGAACTATCTTAAATAATTCGGGAGAACTAAGTAAAACAGAATCTTCTTTTTCATTAAGATTAAGAATATCAAGCAGCATGAAGCCGATTTCACCTGCATTTCTTTTTAAATTATTGTTGTATCTGAATTCAGCTGCCAGCTTTATCCGGTTACCGGACGAAATTTTCAGTTTTGTTTTTCCGTTAATTCTTTCTTCTTCCGATTCGGCATGTACATAGTCTTTTTTAAAAGATTCATTAATTTCTCTCAAGATTAATATAACGGGAAGATCCGGGGGAAGATCAATTTTATATGATGCATAGACCGAATCATTTCTGTTAAGCCGTATTTTCCTTATCCAATTCGTCTCCAAACCGAAATTAAAAACAGCATTCCTGAATTTATTATCTATTTCTATTCCGCTTAATTCTTTTTCCTCCTTAACACTGCCGGGAAATATTTTATCAAGCGCTAAATTCAGCAGAATAAGAATTACAGCAGTGAAAAAAAGAATATTAATTATCTTTCTCTTAGACGAGGGAAATTTTGGCAGGGCAGTTCTGATTAAATCTTTATTCAAGAAAACTTACTTATCCTTAAAACTTGGTTTTCTTTTTTCAAGAAAGGCGGCAGTTCCTTCTTTAAAATCTTCCGTACCGCAGCTCATTGCAAAAAGACTGGTTTCAAACTGCATTGCTGTATTCGCGGGCATTTCATCGGCTGCATTAATGGCTTTAACAGCCAGTCTGACCGCATTTGCAGGCATAGAAGCAATTTTAGCTGCCGTCTCTATAGCTTTAGCCAGCAATTCATTTTGCTTACAGACTTTATTTACAAGTCCAACCCGGAAGGCTTCTGCTGCATCTATTGAATCGCCGGTTAAAATATATTCCATTGCGCGTCCGGAATTAATCAACCTAGTTAATCTTTGCGTGCCTCCGAAACCGGGAATAATCCCCAGATTTAATTCCGGTTGACCGAATTTTGCATTTTCAGATGCAATCCTAAAATGGCATGCCAGTGCAAGCTCGCATCCGCCGCCGAGTGCATATCCGTTTACTGCAGCAATAACCGGCTTAGAAAAGTTCTCAATTAAGTTAAAAACTTCCTGACCCTTTTCCGAAAATATTTTTCCTTTAAGGATATTCAGCCGGCTAAGCTCCTGAATATCTGCGCCCGCTGCAAAAGCTTTCTCTCCGGTCCCCGTTAGTATTACTGCCTTTATCATCTCATTTTTATCAATCTCGAGAAAAATATTTTTTAATTCTTCTATTGTCTCGCTGTTCAATGCATTAAGCTTTTCAGGACGGTTAATGCTTACAACAGCAACTGCATCTTTTAATTCTATCAGAAAATTCTTGTAGTTCATATTAAAAAACTATATATAAGGGAAGCCTGACTTTTAAATCCAAAGCAATAAATTGATTAGTATGAAAATAATTATATGATGCGAGTATTTCCATCATAAACATTGAAATACCGGCACCGGCACTCAAGCCGACTTTAGATTGATTTTCAGTATAATTATTTTTTCCGGATTCAACCTGGAACTCATGCAGCTTCTGGTAATAAGAATAAGAGAATGAAGCTTCAATTAATGGAATAAACAAAACAACATTTTCAAGAAGAGGTGGAAAATAATAGCGTACTCCTAAATTAACAGGAATGCTGATTGTCGAAAAAGTCGAATAATCTGTTGATTGATAAAAATCCTGTGATCCCGGAAATTGTTCAAATCCGAATTTTGCATATAAAAACAAAGGGAGGTACTCGTTATCTGTATATGCTATTTCAACATTAAATCCGAAACCGAGATCGGAAGTAGCCGCGAATTCATCAACCGGCAATCTGGGCCCTACTCCGAAGGCAATAAATAATCCTCTTGCTTTTTCCGCGCTGCATAAATCAAATGAAGATATGAAAAAAAATGCCGCGATTAAAATTAAATTTCTTGCCGGCATTCCTATTTTACTCGATGCGGAAGGAGAAAGAGAAAGTTTCATCTGATTTTTTATTTGCTATTCTAAGATACAAAATTTAGGATTATCCAAAAATTAACCTATTCCCGGAATTTGTGAAATGTTTTTCGCTTCGCTGAAATGAAGCTTTGATTTAGAGTTTCTTCGGAACGGAAGAGCAATAAAAATCATGATAATGATCAGCACCAAGTAAAAAAGGAGCAGATAAGGGGTAATTTCTTTATCGCTGATAAGGAATCCTTCCCAGCTTTTATATCTTGACGCGAATAAAATATTGACGATCAAAGCGGATTTAGTACCAAAGGCAAGAAAGTAGATCCACAGTACGGTATACACCGATATTGAAAACCAGTATATATTTTCAAAAAATTTTACCATTATTGAACAAATAAACGCCGTTAGAAATAAAGCGCATAAACCTGAATAATTTAATGCCGGCTCAGCATTAAATTTCAAAGGGATAAATTCGAAAACAAACAGAAAAAAGATTAGAGATAACATGATAAGAAATATATTCTTCTTACCGGAAGATGCAGAAACTAAAAATAAATAGAATAAAGCAAGCTGAGGGAAATTCCATAATAAATAAATAGGATAATCGAAAATGGAAGAAAGTCCGAATTCGTAAAAGTGTTCGGGATCTCCCTCATTAATTATTTCAGTTAGAAATGGGGAAACGGAAATAACCAAAAGGGGTATGAGAATCCACAAAAGCGGAAGGAATTTCCCTTTGTATCGCGGCGCTAAAAATGTTTGTTTAAAAATTATGCGCTGTCCTTTTCTTAATATCAAAATCAGGGGAAGGAATAAAACTATATGGAATCGGAATCCAAGAAGAATAAAATATGTATTATATTCAAAATATCTTAGAAAATATCCGAGCGCATTTACCAAAATTATTATGAAAAGAATTAAACTAAATGACGATTTATAGTTCACTTATTCTTCTATTTCCGCTTTCTTTAATTCAGTTCCTATCCCGTATTTATAAACAAGACGACCGCCGTGATCACCTGTTTGAAATACGAAATAAGCTCCTATTAAACCGAGCACCACAAATATATATTTAAAATTTCCGGTAAATTTTTTCTTTATAGTAACGAAAGTTCTGATTACAAGCAAGGCTGCAAAATACCAGAGGGTGATTGTTGCATAATCCTCATGGTCATTAATTGCGCCGAACTGGATTATTGCTCCTTTCTCTTCCCAGCTGCTGGCAACGTTGTGAGCCTGCTCGCCTGTAAGAACCGCAGCTATTGCCGCCAATACGCCGAGAAATAAAACTAGGTGTGCGGATTTCGAAAAAAAATCTCTTTTAAAAACTGCACCGGTCGTTTCAAGCAAAACATACAAAAGCAAAAGTGCTATGGGAAAATGTACAACTCTAGGATGAAATTCGGCTAAAAATTCCATTTTCTTCCTTTCATTTGGTTTTACTAACCTAGTATAAAATAAATAATTGTGGGGACACTTATTAAAAAAAATTATAACAAGCTGAATAACTGTTTATAATTTACTTTCAATTACAAGATAGCCTGATTCAGTATTTTACTTTATAAAGAAATAAACCTTTAGCAGGTACAGCTTCGGAAGCCGTTGAGCGTTCCCTGGAATTGATTATCCCGGAAATATATTCTTTGCCAAGATTATTCTTTTGAGCATTAAGGAGAGTACCGACGATTGTCCTAACCATTCCGTGCAGAAATCTATCGCCTTCTATCAGGAAAGATATAAATCCTCTGGTTTCTTTCCAATATGCAGTATCAATAGTGCAGATTTTATTTTCAACTTCCCCGGATCTCTTGCAGAAAGAAGTGAAATCATGTTTGCCTAAAATTAGTTTTGACAGATTATTAAGAGCTGTAATTTCCAGCCCGCTGCTGTAAAAGAAAGAGTAAGGATTTAAAAAAGGAGATTTATAAGTTGATATTAAATAAATATAGCTTCTTTTTTTTGCATCGAATCGGGCATTGAAATTTGCAGCGGCTTCTTCAATTTTAAGAATAGAGATGTCTAAAGGCAGAATAGAATTTAGTGAATACCGGAATTTACTAAGATCAAAATTCTTTTCGGTTTTGAAATTTGCTGTCTGCCCGAATGCATGAACACCGGCGTGGGTTCTTCCCGAACCGATAA
>JBLNGL010000388.1:0-5815 GCA_050264735.1 Ignavibacteria bacterium
ACAATATTTCCCGGATACGGTGAATGGCTGACCCGCTCGTATTTAAAGCTTGGCGAGTGCTATACCAGTTTAAATGAAGAAGATAAGGCAAAAGACATGTACCGTACAGTTTTAGCAAATCACCGCGGAGATCAATTCGGTAAAGAAGCCGAGGAGAAATTGAGGGAATTAAGATGATGAAAAAAATATTTGCTGCTTTTATTTGTTTATCCGCCGGCCTTTTATTTGCTCAGGAAGGCAAATCGTCAACACCGTCCGTTGAGCTTCCGGATTTTGTTATAACCGGTACTGATCTTATATCGGTTCAAAAAGCAAAAAAAGCTCCTTCCGAATTTGTACCGACCTTATCAGATGAATTCTTCAGGCCTGTTTTTTCTCCCGAAGAGCTCGAGATAAAAGATATTCCTCATCCTTTGATGAAAGATATTAATCTTCTTGATTCACTTAATTACAATAAAGGGAAGCTTGAAGCAGGCATAGGAAGGTACACTTTGCCGGTAGTAAAATTTTCTTATGTCCAGCCATTTAATAATTGGCTTTTTGAAGGTTTTGCGGATACAAAGAACGGGCGTGCTTATGTTTCAAACAGCGAAAGCTATCGAATCGGCGGAGGATTAAATATCAATTACCAGGTAGATAATAATTCAGACTTTATAGGCGGAACATTATTTAAATTACGCGGCGATTATTCAAAAAATACTTTTAAATTTTTTGCTGTTCCGGATTTGCCGCAGAAAAGATACTTAAATATTGGAAATATCGGATTTTCGTTTGAAAACCTGTTGAACAATTCTTTTCAAATAAAAGGTGAACTCGGGAACAATCATACCTCTCTTGATGAAGAAACTTTTTCCGAAAATGTCTTTAATATGGGAGGATTCTTTAGGGCTAAATTTGAAGGATTCAACATACGTGCCGATTTAGTTTATAAACGTCAGTATATTAAAAATAATTTAATGGAAGATGGAATTTATAATTATTATTCCTTAAGACCTGCAGCTGGTCTGAATATTTCGGATGTTGTAAAAGGATCTTTCGGGATAACTTATTCAAGAGCATGGAACGCAAACTTTCTCTCACCGTATGCTTCGGTTGCTCTAATAGTGAATGATAAACTTTCTGTTTTCGGGGAATTTGCACCGCATGCCGAATACCTGACCGGCGGGGATTTGCTAAAGCAGAACAGGTATTTTAATCAGAACAATTTCTTCAATGTTTACTACAAGAAGACTAATGCAATAAAAGGAGTGGTTAAATACGAATATGAAAAATATTTTGAAATTGAAGGAGGGTTTGATTACTTCTTGGCATCTGATTTTCCCTATTTTGTAAATTCAACCGAGCCGGGTAAATTTGAAATCGAAACAGTTAAAGCAAGAAGCTGGACTGCATTCTCAAATCTTTTATTTCATACCGGACCTTACGGAGTTTTTTACGGAAGGGTTGAAATAAACGATACGCGCGGCATGGACAAGAATTTCATTCCCTATTATCCGGTAATAAAAGCCGATTTATCCTATGGTTATGATTTTAATTTCGGTTTAAGGGCTGATGCAACTCTTTATCTTGCTTCAAAAAGATATACAGATCTGCAGAATCTTAATTATATTAATTCCTATATTGATTTAGGTGCAAAATTTTCTTATAAAATAGTGCCTAACTTTTACATAACAATGCAGCTGTCAAATTTATTTAACCGGGATAACTATACATGGGAAGGTTATTTCGATCCTCCGCTTGATTTAATCGGAGGTATTAATTTTCAATGGTAGCATTTACCAATTAAAAAATTTAATAAAAATGAATAAATCGGAACTAATCAGAAAAACAGCAAAGATAGCGGGTGCCCCCGAAGCTGATGCTTCCTTGTTTTTCGAAATATTTATCAGAAGCGCAGCAGATATCCTGAACCCTGGAGATATAATTCAAATAAAAGATCTGGGGTTTTTGCATTATAAAATTGCAAAAGCAAACGTACAGGATAGAATAAAGAATTTAAAGGCGGTCTTTCCTGGTTCCGGATGGATTGACCTGATAATCTATTCGGAGTCTATCGAAAAAATTCCCGGGGAACCGATCTACTTTGTTGTACCGGCAAAATATGAACTTGATTTTGCTGAGATTGATGCTCCTTTCAGCCTTAGTGTTAACAAACCTGTCATTCAGCAGGTCCAGAAGAAGGAAGCATATTTTATCCCGCAGTCATATAATGAATTGGTAAGGCTCCTGGAATCTAAAGCTGCTCGTCTCATCGTCAATGCAAAAGTGATTAAGAATGAAAATAAAGAGAATGAAGTATTTATTCCCGGAACAGCTTTAGCTGAAGAACAGACAATGACTTTTGAAAAACCGGAATCTGAACCTCAATCCGAAGAGAAAAATCTTCCGGAGCCGGAAAAAGATGTAATTACTCCGGAAACTGCTGAAGAGCCGAAGGTTGAATATGCTCCGGAGAAGAAAAAAGAAGAAGAGCAGTTAGATCTAAAGGAAGAACTTCCGCAGAGCACTTTGGAGGAAGAAAAATTGGAGAGACCTGCATTTGATGAATACAAAAAAGAAGCAATACCGCACGTTGGCGGGGAGGATGAAGAGCGAATAAAAGATCAGGAGCAAAAAATCGAACAGGTTTCTGCGGAAGAATTAAAGAATGAACAACCCGCGGCGGAAACAGGAGAAGCTCAGACCGAAACAACTCCTAAGGATGAGAAAGGAAAAGAAGAAACAAGTCCTTCAGATGAAAGGGAAATTGATAAACTGCTCTCCAAAGGATCATTCGGTGCAAATATTCCATGGAAGTTTGATGAGATAAACATAATTGAACCGGGAAAAAGAGAGAGATCGCAGGAAGAAAATGCTGAAGAAGAATTTGCTGAAGATAAAAGTGAGGATCAGGGAAAAGAATTAACTGCTGTTGAATCGGCTGAAGAAAAAACGGAGGAAACGGCAACGGCAGAATCAATAGCCGATGAAAAAAATGCAGGGCAGGCTGAACCTGAAAAAACCGAAAGTGTTCATCCGGAAATCTTTGATGAAAATTTAACAATTGGGGCTGAGCAGGAAAAGCTTTCACCAGGGGACAACATTGGAACCTCCGAAGAGGAGAAGCCGGCTGGGGAAACAGGAATGGAAGCGGAAAGCACGGCTGAATTTCAGAATTCGGGGGAATTGCTGGAACCTGAGCAAATGATTGACGAAACCGGCAAGGAAGCAGAATCTCAAGTGCATGTTCATGAACAGGAAACTCCGGGGGATAAGAGAGATTTTTCCGATACTGAATTCAATGAAGGAATGATTCAGCCGGAAGATAATTACATGGAACCTGTGGAAAAAAATATTGAACCTGGTCCGGAAATTAGCGGGGAAATTAAGGAAACATCTGAAGAACCGGAGGAAGACAAAGATTATGAAACAATCAAGCCGGTTAAGCTGAAATATAACTGGAAAGAAGGCTATTTAAAAGAGAGTGAAGAACCTCCTATTCAGGAAAAATTTGAGCAGGAAGAAAAAGAAGAAGAACCGGAAATTCCTGATGAGGAAGGTTATATAGAAATAAAACCTGGTGCATCAAAAGAGAAAATTGATTTCCTGGCTGATAGTGATGCAGAGGATGATCAGGATCTGATGCATGAAAAAATTATTTCGGAAGAGGATCATGCTCAGAAAGATCTTAAAGAATATATTTCCAAAATAGAGGAGTTCGACAAACAGACTTCTCACAAAAGGAGAAACACTACTATCTTGGCAGTGATAGTCTTTCTGCTGTTTGTCGGCATCGGTGTTTTCTTGTATTATCAATATATTTTCAAAAAAAATGACCCTCCCCCGGTAAAAAGTATGACTGTAGTTGTTAAGAATGTAAAAACAATCGAAAGGGATTTTGAGATCCCTGTTACTTATCCTTACAGTAAAAATGAAAATAAAGCAGCTTTATTTACGCAGCCGATTGATTCTTCCATAATTGCCGCTTCTCAAGTAACCTCAAAAACAATTACACCTGTGCAAACTAGTGAAACAAAGACTGCCGTAAATCTGCCGGAGCCTGCAAAACTTGAAAATTTAGGAGATTATATTTTCAGGCAGGGGAACGATTATATAGTCCAGATATCTTCCTTCGAGACGCAGACCAGAGCGGAAGCTCAAGTCAGCAATTTAAAAAAGGCAAACTATGATGCTTACGTACGTACCGATAAACGTGCCGACGGCAAAATTTATTATGCAGTAATGATCAGAGGTTTTAAAAGCTATGATCAGGCAAAAACTTTTTTGAAATAAGAATTAATAATAAAAATCAGAGGACATTTATATGGATCTGCTGTCAATGTTTCTTAAGGGCGGTGTAATTATGTGGCCAATACTGCTCTGTTCAATAATTGGTTTGGCTGTAATAATAGACCGCTATATCGTGCTGAGAAAAGCAAAGATCAACGTACCGGCTTTTATGGTAAGGATAAGAGGATCAATTAAGAAGAAAGACATTTCAGGTGCAATCGGCTACTGCATGGAAGAAAAATCCCCGATTGCCAACATTGTAAGAAAAGGATTGAAGAAATATAAACTTGGTCACGAAAGAGTAAAAGAAGCAATTGAAAATGCAGGATCCCAGGAAGTAAGCAAGCTTGAAAAAGGTCTCCCGGTTTTAGCTACTGTAGCCGGAATTGCGCCGCTGCTCGGATTTTTGGGAACAGTTACAGGAATGATTTCAGCCTTCATGATTATTGAGGAGCTGCAGGGAACGGTAAATCCGAGCGATCTTGCAGGAGGTATTTGGGAAGCATTAATTACAACTGCGTTCGGACTGATGGTAGGCATACCTGCTCTGGCTTTTTACAATTATTTCCTGAATGCCGTTAAAAAGCTCGTAGGCGATATGGAAGCAGTAGCTAATGATGTAATCGACGTTGTCCAGGACAGCTCGGCTCACACTTCGGATGTTGAGGAAGAGATAGAGATAGACATTTAAGATGGAAGATGGAAGATGGAAGATGGAAGATGGAAAATGGAAGATGGAAGTTATTAGTAATTTACAAATTAATTGAGATGAAGCATGAAATTTAAAATGTCGAATGAACCGTTGAGCATTTTTCAATACTCTTCTCTAACTGATATAATTTTTCTGCTGCTGATATTTTTTCTTCTTACTTCGCAGTTTGTAATCAGTACTAGTGTGAAAGTTAAGCTGCCCGGCGCAAAATCGATGGAGCAGTCCACGCCGTCGAGGATGATTGTTACAATAACCGAAGTCGGAGGAATATACTTCGGAAATGAACCCACTAGCATTGAGACGCTTCCTTCAAAGTTAAATTCCTTTAGAATTGCAAATAATCAGGATAACCTGGTTATCCGTTCGGATAAAAGCGTGCCTCTGGAGACAGTTATACAGGTGCTTGATGCAGCTAAAGGGATCGGCATAGAAAAATTTATAATAGAAACGGAAAAGAAAAATATTTAAACGGAAATTGTTATGAGATACAGTTCAATAAGACGTCTATCTTATTCCATTTCGGTTGTTTTTCACGGAATACTTTTTATCCTGCTTCTCATTATAACCTTCTCAATGGATTATTCTGCCAAGGAGTACGTCGAACTTTCATTCGGAGAGTCGAATGAGACCGGTTCTTCTGGTGCAATCGGCACTCAAATAGAAAAAATAGATGAGGCTCCTAAACCGCAGAAAGAAAATAAAACAGTAGACAAAAGCACCGTTGTAAAAGAAGTAGAGCTTCCCAAAGCGAAAAATTCTTCCGAAGAAGAAGTAATTAAACCTGCCGATAAGGAAAAAGAGGAGAGTACCGCCAGCGAGACAAAGACAGATGAA
>JBLNGL010000389.1:0-7873 GCA_050264735.1 Ignavibacteria bacterium
GATCCAGAATAAATGTGAATGGAAAAAGCTCCAGGAAATCAGCGGCGTAACGGTAGTCCGTAAACATCATTTTATGGTTAGGTATAAAAAAGCTTCCTGGGTAAAAAGGAGATTGATGAAGAGGAACTAAAGTATCTCTCCTCGTGAGTTTTAAAGTATCACCCAGAAGTGCTGCTGAAGTATCCTGCTTCAGAGAATCTGAAAATACAGCCGGAGTTATTAAAGTATCGGAATTAATTTGAGGGAACAGATCTTTCAGGGAAAACAAAATGAGCAGAAGAAACTTTATTTTCATTAAATAAGCTGAACTATTCAGGCAAATATTTTGACGTGAAAATAAAGAATTATAGTAAAAGCTACAAAATAGTCTTTGAAAAAGGCAAGACGGTGTTGTTATATAAGAAACAAAAAGAGAAATAAAAATTAAAAATGATTTTTTTATTAAGAAAATATTTTTATTTTCGCATGAAAATATATATTCACAATTAAAACATGAGGGTATAAAATGGCAGCTAAATCTTTAACCAAAGCTCAGATACTCGATCACCTAGCCAAGAAGACCGATACATCCAAGAAACTTGCAGCTCAGTTCCTGGAAGAGCTTGTAAGTTTAGCGCACAAAGAAGCAAGAAAATCTTTCGTGCTGCCCGGTTTGGGAAAACTTGTTGTAATTGACCGGAAGGAAAGAATGGGCAGAAATCCAGCCACCGGCGAACAGATCTTGATTCCCGCAAAGAAAGTTTTAAAATTCAGGATAGCAAAAGCTGCTAAGGACGCAATCCTGCAGAAGTAAATTTAATTAAATATTTTTTAGATTTTTAGACTCACTCCTGTTTCCTTAAAACAGGTCTATGGTGAGTCTTCTTTTTTTATGATGTTTACCGATGAAACATCCCAATGAATTGTTTTATGAAATACATTAAAAGATCTTTAGCCCTTCTCATATTGTTCTTCATCAGCGCTAAAGCACAGGAAATAAATGATATTATTCCCGCTATAAACTTAACGGCAGGTAAAACCGATTCAATCTTAATCAGTGATCTTTTTTATTCTGAAAATTATTCTCCGGTATTTATCCGGGATGATAATATTCAGGCAAGCTTTAATCCGGCTGCAAATTATATAAAGCTGACACCTTCGGAAAATTTTAAAGGACTGGGTTTAGTTGAATTCACAATGGGAGATGAATCATATCAAATTTCTTTTTTTTCAAAAAGGAAAATTAAATCGGTTTTTAAATATAAGCCTGATGGAAAGCCAAAAAGGGTAAATCTCTTTGGGACGTTCAATAATTGGAACAGGGAAAGTATTCCTATGCTCGATAAGGAAGGAAACGGAATTTATGAAACTTACGTTTCATTAGATCCGGGGAGGTATGAGTATAAGTTTTATGCCGACGGAAAAGAAATAGCAGATCCTGGAAATCCTGAAAAAACTCCAAGCGGCATTGGCGATTTTAATTCCGTTTTAATTATTGTCGAACCGGATAAATCAAAGAACTATCTGCACATCTTAAGTAAAAATATTACAGAAGACGGAATTCAATTTTTATTCTTTTCTGAAAATGATTTTAATGATGGACTGGATAAAGAGGATCTCATAGTACTTCTGGATAACAAAAAGGCTGAAGAAAACTCAATAAATATCTCAAAAGAAATCATCACAATCAGTTTAGATAAAAAAGAATTAAGTGAAAATAAAATTTTACGGATTGCCGTTAGTAAACACGGATCTTCTTCAAACATCCAATCTATTTACCTCAATAAAATAGATCCGATGAGCAAATTTAACTGGAATGACGGGATAATTTATTCCTTAATGATTGACCGTTTTAGCGACGGCGATAGTTCAAATAGTCTTCCGATCATTCATCCGCAGCTATCTGTAAAAGCAAATTACCAGGGGGGAGATTTTAAAGGTATATTAAGTAAAATTGATGAAGGTTATTTCGATTCGCTAGGAATAAATACACTTTGGCTCTCACCCGTTGCGGACAATACCGACAGCGCTTACAGGGAAACCCCGGAACCGCATAGATTTTATACAGGGTACCACGGCTATTGGCCTGTTCATCCGACTAATGCAGAAGAACACTTCGGAAATTTCGAACTTCTTAAAAAGCTCATTCAAAAAGCACATGAACATGGAATAAAAGTTCTGCTGGATTATGTTGCCCACCACGTTCATATTGAGCATCCTTTCTGGAAAGAACACCGTGAGTGGTTCGGACAATTAAAGCTCCCGGACGGCAGATTAAATTTAAGATTGTGGGATGAGCAGCGGCTTACTACCTGGTTTGAACCATATATGCCTTCATTTGATTATACAAGATCGAAAGAAGCTCTTGAAGTAATGACCAATAACGCATTATGGTGGCTTAAGGAAACCGGAGCGGACGGATTCCGCCACGACGCCGTTAAACATGTTCCTAACGAATTCTGGAGAACTTTGACAAAAAAAATCAAAAAAGAATTTAATCAAGCAGATATATACCAAATCGGTGAGACTTTCGGCAGCTATGATCTGATCAGCTCTTATGTAAATAACGGACAGCTTAATTCACAATTCAATTTTAATCTTTATGATATAGCCACAACAATTTTTCTGGATACAAATTCCAGTTTTTCCGATTTAGATATAGAAATGAAAAAAACATTTTCAGTTTACGGAAATAATCACTTGATGGGAAATTTAATCGATAGCCATGATAAAGTTAGATTTATGGCATTCGCCGACGGAGATGTGCCGGTCGGAGGAGCGGGCGCAGATGAAATCGGCTGGAAAAATCCACCGGAAGCAGATAATCAATTAAGCTTTAAAAAATTGGAATTATATTTTGCATACCTTCTTACTATTCCCGGTGTGCCTGTAATATATTACGGAGATGAATTCGGCATGACTGGTGCTTCAGATCCGGATAACAGAAGAATGATGAAATTCGGGAACCAGCTCGATACAAATGAGAAGAAAATGCTTCAGAATGCGAGGGAAATCGTTCAACTAAGAAAAAATCATTCCGCCTTAAGGTATGGAGACTTCCTGACTCTTCAAGCGGATGAAAATATTTACGCTTACCTCCGTTCCGATACGAACGAAAGAATTCTAGTTATTTTAAATAAGAATATTTCATCTTCTAAGGCAGATTTAAAATTCCCTTCTTTTTATAACTTAACTATGGCGTTTAATCTTTCCAACGGAGAAAAAAAAGAAATCATAGCTGATGCTTTATCAACCACTATTGAGCCTCTGAGTTTTAGAATTTTTTCAATCAAATGATTTTAGAAAAATAGGGATACATAATGTTTCTTAAATTGCTTATTTTTTTATCGGCCGGTTCATTTATTTTTATTTCCTGCTCAGAAGAAAAAAATAACAGCATAAAAGAATTCGGACAAAAAATGGACAAGATTGCTGAAGGATATATAAAGCTGGTATTAAACACAGGGAAATATGACCCTGATTATGTTGATGCATATTACGGACCTGAGGAGCTAAAACCCGCGGCGTCTGAAAATGATTCAACGGGTCTTAAAAAATTATTTGATGATTCGGGGACACTTCTGGATATGCTCGATTCGGCCTCACATTATGAAGCCGATGAAATCAATGTACTTCGATATAAATTTTTATACAAGCAGCTGCTTGCCGTAAGGACAAAATTATTTATGCTGCAAGGAGGGAAATTAACTTTTGATGAGGAATCAAAAGCTTTATATGATGCCGTAGCTCCGAAGTATGATGCATCTTATTTCCAAAAAATTATTAATGAACTCGATAAGGAACTACCGGGGAACGGCGATATACAAACGCGGCTGAATAATTTTAAGAAATCTTACATCATCCCGAAAGAGAAACTTGATATCGTATTCAAGGCGGCGATAGCAGAATGCAAAAAAAGAACATTAAATTACATACGTGTTCCCAGGGCTGAAAATTTTAAAGTTGAATATGTAACCGGAAAACCTTGGGGAGGTTATAACTGGTATAAAGGAAATTTCTTCAGCTTAATACAAGTTAATACCGATCTGCCGATTTATATTGACGGCGCAGTTGATATTGCCGCACATGAAGGCTACCCGGGACACCATTCGTATAATACGATGCTGGAAAACAGCTTAGTTAAAAAGAGGGGATGGCTGGAATTTACCGTTTACCCCCTCTTCAGCCCTCAATCGTTTATTGCAGAAGGAACAGCCAATTACGGCATTAAGTTGACTTTCCCCGGTGGTTCCAGAATAAAATTTGAAAAAGAGGTCCTCTTTCCGTTAGCAGGCCTGAATACTTCCAATGCCGAAAGATATTACAAAATTTTAGAGCTGACATCGAAATTATCATCTGCCGGAAATGAAGCTGCAAGAAATTATATCGACGGCAAATGGACTAAAGAAGAAACTATAAACTGGCTGATGAAATATTCATTAATGTCTCCTGAGCATGCAGAAAAACAATTTCATTTTATAGAAAAGTACCGCAGCTATGTAATAAATTACAATGTTGGAGAAGATTTAGTAAAAGATTATGTAGAAAGAAACGATGGAAAAAGAGATAACCTGGATCGGAGGTGGGATTTATTTGAGAGATTAATATCACTGCCTCAAATCGCTTCAAACCTGCATTGACATAAGTTATGTATAAATTCGGATTTAATTAAAAAACAGAGTGGTTCCGATGTGAAAATAATCAGCAGCCTGAAAATAGAGAAGCCTTTCTATATTGTGCTAAATATATTTTTTCTATGCATTATTTGCGAATTAATCTTTATTTTAATTCTAAATTCATCCAAAATTATATATACCGTTGATGATTCCTATATTCATTTGGCTTTAGCTGAAAATATATACAGGGGACATTACGGTATAAACATGGAAGAATATTCCTCTCCCTCTTCCAGCATACTTTGGCCTTTTTTGCTGGCTCCCTTTTCCCGTTTCGGCTTCGGATACTTGGTTCCTTTCATATTTAATTTAATTTCGTCAATCGGTTCAGTTTTTATAGTATGGTTATTTATAAAGCTTGTATTTCTGCAAAATTTCCCCGAATCAAAAAAAGATAGAATGGGATATCTTCTATTAATACTATTAATTCCCGTGTTTAATTTACTAGGATCTATTTTTACGGGAATGGAACATTCACTCCAGGTTTTTTTAACCATATTAATTATTTACGGGTTGATATCCAGCTTTTATAAAGAACACTTTCCGAATTGGCTGTATATTGCGATAATTATCGCTCCTCTAATCAGGTACGAAAATCTCTCCATTTCTTTGGCTTCATTATTATTTCTTTATCAAAAAGGTAAAAAAAAGAATGCCCTGATTTCATTCGGGGCCATAGTAATCCTTTTAACGGCATTTTCTGTTTTCCTTTTAAGTTTAGGACTGGAAGCTTTGCCGATATCTATTTTGCAGAAAGGCAATGTGACTTCATCAGGCGGAATATTTTATTCGATTATAGAAAATATTAAGATTAATACTACATCCGAGCGAAGATGCGTGGTGCTTCTTGCCTACACAGTGCTGCTAATCTTAATCCTAATTAATGGAAACAGAAAAAAGGAGGAAAGATTTTTAGCCGGATGTATGTCTGCAGCAATACTAATGCACATTGCAGCAGGTAAATCCGGACGTTATATCGTTTACCTTTGGTCTGCTTCAATTTTAACTTTTCTTTTTCTTTACAGGGAAGGTTTAATCAGATTCATATTAAAATATAATTTCTTAAAAACTGCTTTCTATTTCTCAACTGCATCAATAATTTTTTCCTACAGCTATATCTATTTAATTATTATCACTCCATTAGCCTCAAACAACATATATGAACAGCAATATCAAATACATCGCTTCGCTAAAGATTACTACAAAAAACGGGTAGCAGTAAATGACTTAGGCTATACCTCTTTTCAAAACGACAACTACGTTCTGGATTTGGCAGGGCTGGGTTCAATGGAAGTTTACAAAGAGAAAAAAGACGGTAATAATTATGATTGGATGAATAGGGTTATGTCTCATCATATGGTTGAAGTAGCTATAATTTACAGAAGCTGGTTCCCTAATATCCCACCTACATGGAATAAAGCAGCCGAATTATATCTTGGGAAAAAGAAATACTCTCCTGCAGACAGTGTTGTATCCATTTATGCCGTTAATAAAGAATCTCTGATTCAGGTTCAATCACTTTTAAAAAAGTTCGGCAGAACTTTACCTGCGGGAATAAAACTTATAGAATATTAATTTGAATAAGTATTAAATGCAGTTTACTTAATTAACAACATTTTTTTCGCATTAATAAAATCCCCTGCCTTCAAAACAAAGAAGTACGTGCCGCTTGAAATGCCGGAAGCATTAAAGTTGACTAAGTAATCCCCGGCCGGCTTCTCTTCATTGACTAAGGTCGCCACCTCGCTGCCAAGTGCATCATATACTATTAAGGATACAAGGACATTTTTCTGAACGGAAAAATTAATTGTGGTAGAAGGATTGAAGGGATTAGGATAATTCTGTTCAAGCTTAAATGAAAATTGCGGAGTTATTCTTACGTTAAGAGTTTTTGAATATTCAAAACTGCCGTCATAATTTATCTGTTTGAGCCGGTAGAAATAATTCCCTGGGATTATATTTTTATCGGAAAATGAATATGATTGAGAAAGAGTTGTTGTCCCCTTCCCTTGAACAAACCCGATATTCATCCATTCATCGGCTGAATTTCTTTCGATCTCAAATCCCTTATTATTGGTTTCAGTGGCAGTGATCCAGCTTAACATGATTTCACCGTCTTGATTCAATGCTTCAAAGCTGTATAATTCTACAGGCACAGGAGGATCAATAGGATTTGGGTGATATTTTAAAATTATTCCGTTGTTGCCTACAGTCCAGCCGACATTATATGATTTAAAATTTAACGATAAAAGATCATCAAAAGTTCCGCTGCCCTGCAGTTCCCAGTCTTCGCCGCCGTTAGTTGTATTAAACATTATTCCTTCATCGCCGGCTGCCCAGCCTGAATCACTGCTGGTGAAACGAACAGAAAAAACAAACCGGTTATATCCGTTATGCATTAAATTCCAGTGATCCCCACCGTCAGTTGTCTTTAAAATTACCCCACCGTTTACATCCAAACCGCTTCCGGAAGCATACCCCCGGTTTTTATCCAGGAAAAAAAGAGAAGTTAATGTTCCATATTCAGTACCATTAATTTGCTGCTCAACCCATGAGATTCCCGCATCGGTTGTTCTTAAAATTACTCCTTCATTTCCTGCAATCCAGCCTTCATCATTGTCAGCAAAATACATTGTCATTAATATATGTTCGCTAGGCTGCTGAATTTCCCAGGACTCGCCGCCGTTTGTAGTTTTGAGAAAATTATTCCCGCCAATCATATAGCCGCTATCTTCATCGGCGAAGAAAATTTTCAGCAGGTATGAACTTATAACGCTGTCCTGCTCTATCCAATCTCCGCCGCCGTTAGTGGTTTTAAAAATAAGCCCGCTCAAGCCGACTGTCCATCCGACACTGTCATTCAAAAAGAAAATATCCAGCAATCCATACCCGTTCAGATACGAACTCCATGTTTCCCCGAAATTTGTAGTTTTTATAAGCCCATTAAATCCTGCCATCCAGCCGGTCATCGAGCTTGTGATAAAGCTGCTGATCAAGACTGAAGAAAAATCGTTTTCTTTTACTTCCCAAAAAAGCTCGCCAGAAATTGAAAAGACTCCGCTTGTATCGGCCCTATTCGGATTGTCAGAGTCTGAAACTCTTACCAGGCATGCATTTGAATGTATGTTTGGTACTATTAAATTGTATTCACTTTCGAAATCGAAAATATCCGCAATATAAAGCTGCTCCCAAGAATCACCGTTATCGGTCGATAATTC
>JBLNGL010000390.1:0-6306 GCA_050264735.1 Ignavibacteria bacterium
TGATTCTTTTATGTTTTAGAAGAGAAAGCGCCAAAGAATTTAATAAAGCTTCGCGATGGCTTTCAGTTCTATTTAATTTTCTGCCTTTAACTTTATGTCTCATTTGGATTCCTTTTTAGAGATTATTGGCCTTCGACTTCGTCCTTCAGATATTTATCTACATCCATCCCGAATTCGAGTCCGAGATTTTCAACAATTTCCATTAATTCGGCAAGCGATTTTCTCCCGAAGTTCCTGAATTTAAGCATCTCCGATTCATCCCTTCTTACCAGTTCCGCCAGGTTTTTGATATTTGCGGCTTTCAGGCAATTATGGGATCTCACACTTAATTCAAGATCGTCAACATTGGTGAGAAGGATTTTCTTGATTCTTTCTTTTTCGCTGTCTTTATGACTGACGGCCTGCTCTTCTTCCTGCTGAATATCAAAGTTAATAAAAAGCTGAACATGATCTCTCAGAATTTTCGCTGCTTGTGTTAATGCATCTTCAGGTGTAATTGAGCCGTCCGTGGTAATTTCAAATGTTAATTTTTCATAATCGCTCCGATCGCCGATCCTGACATTTTCTATTTCATATTTAGCATTCCTAATAGGAGTAAAAATTGAATCTATAGGAATTACACCTATAGTATGTTCAGGAGATACATTTTCGGAAGCCGGGACATATCCTTTCCCTTTGCCGACTCTGATTTCTACATCAAATTTTGCATTTTTGTTTAAAGCAGCGATATGAAGATGCGGGTTCAACACTTCAATTTCGTTGCTGTGTTTCTGGATATCGGCTGCAGTCCATTCACCTTCGCCGTTAAAGGAGATATCAATTTTATTCGGTTTTTTTGTAAGGAGCTTCATCCTGACCTGCTTCAGGTTCAGGATTATTTCCGAAACATCCTCGATAACTCCTTCGATTGTAGTAAACTCGTGCAGAACACCGCTGAATTTTACTGAAGTAATCGCAGCTCCGGTTAATGAAGAGAGAAGAACACGCCTCAATGAATTTCCTAAAGTTACTCCGTACCCTCTTTCGAGAGGCTGCAGAAAAAATCTACCGAAACTATTTGAATAATTTGTCTCATCAAGTGCAACAGCTTCAGGCATCTTTAAGGTTGATACGCTCATTTATATCCTCTTCAATTAAATAAAAAAAATTTAAAATTATTTTGAATAAAGCTCTACTACCAGCTGCTCATTAGCATTTAGAGGTACATCCGTTCTTTCAGGCACCTGAACAAATGTTCCTGAAAGGGAAGCTTTATCTATTGAAAGCCATGAATAGGTTCCTTCTTTTACGCGCTTCAAAGTATTATGAACCATATCCAGCTTTTTGCTTTTATCTTTTATCCTGATTATATCTCCGGCAGACAAGTTAAATGACGGAATATCAACCAATTTATCATTAACGAGTACATGCCTGTGCCTTATTAGTTGACGAGCTTGTTTCCGGGATCCGGCAAAACCCAGCCGGTAAACTACATTGTCCAGGCGGCTTTCAAGAATTTTTACCAGGTTTTCACCGGTAATTCCTTTAATCTTAATTGCCCTATCAAAGTAGTTTTCAAATTGTGTTTCAAGCAAGCCGTATATTCTTTTAATCTTCTGCTTTTCCCTGAGCTGGACACCGTACTCTGATATTTTTGTTCTCCTGGATTGTCCATGCTGCCCGGGAGGATAAGCTCTTATTTCAACAGGACATTTATCGGTGTAGCACTTCTGTCCCTTCAAATATAATTTCTGTCTTTCTCTTCTGCATAATTTGCAAACTGAATCTTTGTATCTTGCCATTTAATATACTCCCAATTAAACCCTTCTTCTCTTAGGCGGTCTGCATCCGTTATGAGGAATAGGTGTAACATCTTTAATTGAATTAATTTCCAGCCCGGCAGTATTCAGGGCTCTGATTGCAGCTTCTCTCCCTGAACCCGGTCCTTTTACAAAAACGTCGACTCTTCTCAAACCGAGGTCATAAGCTTCTTTAGCAGAAGCTTCCGCAGATGTTTGAGCAGCGAACGGAGTATTTTTCCTGGATCCTTTAAAGCCGTTCTTGCCGGCGGATGACCAGGCAATTGTATTTCCGTAAATATCGGTAATGGTTACAATAACGTTATTAAAGGTTGCTTTTATATGAGCAATTCCGTTTGCATCGACCAGAGTTTTCTTTTTTGCTTTTTTTACAACTTTAGCCAAACGACGATCCTCCTATATCAAATTAAATTCAAATTAATACTATTTCTTAGTCGGGGTTTTCTTTTTGCCGGCAACAGTTTTTCTTTTACCTTTACGGGTCCGGGAATTTGTTCTTGTTCTCTGACCTCTCACCGGCAATCCTCTTCTATGTCTTAAACCTCTATAAGATCCGATATCCATTAATCTTTTTATGTTCTGCTGCACTTCCGAACGAAGCGCACCTTCAACTTTATATTCAGCAGTCATTACGCTTCTTATCTGGGCAACTTCATCCTCAATAAGATCAGAGACCTTTTTTGACGGATCCACTTTAGCTTTTTCTAAAATTTCCGCTGCAGAAGTTTTTCCGATTCCAAAGATATACTGCAGGCCGAATAAAACTCTTTTATTTTTGGGCAGATCCACACCCGCTATACGTGCCAACTGGTTTCTCCTTTACTAAATTAACCTTGACGTTGTTTGTGTTTTGGATTTTTGCAAATTACCCTTACCTGACCTTTCCGCTTAATAATTTTGCAATTCTCGCATATTTTTTTAACCGAAGCTCTAACTTTCATTTTTTCTCCTAAACCCGGACTCACCGGATATTTATTTATACCTGTATGTAATTCTTCCCTTTGATAAATCGTACGGAGATAATTCCACCGATACTTTATCACCTACCAGAATCTTTATAAAATGCATCCTCATTTTACCGGAAATATGGGCAAGTATTTCATGACCATTATCTAATTTCACTTTAAAATGCGCATTGGGTAATGTATCAGTTACAATTCCGTCTACTTTTATAGGTCCCTGTTTAGCCATTAAGTAACCGTCAAAATTTCAGGATTTCCGTTTGAGATTAATACCGTATGTTCAAAATGGGCAGACGGCAAACCGTCAGCTGTTATCACCGTCCATCCATCAGCACCTGTTTTAACACCAAACTCTCCCATGTTAACCATCGGTTCAATAGCCAGGGTCATTCCTTTCTTTAATTTTGCTCCGGTTCCTTTTTTACCGTAATTAGGAATAGAAGGATCCTCATGCAAAAATTTGCCTACTCCATGACCGCAGAGGTCGCGGACGATGGAGAAGCCGTATGATTCAACATAATTCTGGATTGCAGCGGAAATGTCATGGAGCCTGCTGTTTACTTTTGCTTCTTCAATTCCCAGGTACAATGATTTTTCCGTTACATCCATTAATTTTTTCCTATCGGCAGAAACAGTACCTACTCCGACAGAAATTGCACCGTCACCGAAATACCCATTTTTTACTACACCTACATCAAGTGATACAATTTCACCATCTTTTAATTCCCTGCTGCCGGGAATTCCATGAACAACCTCATTATCTATAGAAGTGCAGATAGCAGCGGGGTAATTAAAAGCACCGCCTTGAGAATACCCTTTGAATGCTGCCACTGCATTGTTGCTTTTAATATAATCTTCCGCTATTTGATCAAGTTCCTTTGTTGCAACTCCGGGTCTGATATTTTTCTTCAGAAGCTGCAGGGTTTCAGCGACAATTCTGCAGCTTTCTTTTATAAAATCGATATCTTTTTGTGTCTTAATATAAATCACTAATATCTTCTGCTTTTAAGTTTTCCGGATTTCATAAAGCCGTCATAATGCCTCATCAATAAATGAGACTCAATCTGCTGAAGTGTATCAAGAGCAACTCCGACAATAATAAGCAGACTGGTACCGCCGAAAAACTGAGCAAACTGTCCTGAAACTCCCCATGCAGAAACAAATGCCGGGAGAATCGCAATTATTGCTAGGAAAAATGAACCGGGCAGAGTAATTTTTGTCAATATATTATCAATAAATTCTGATGTCTGTTTACCCGGACGAATGCCGGGGATAAATCCGCCCTGTTTCTTCATATTATCCGCAACATCTTTTGGATTAAAAGCTATTGCAGTGTAAAAATATGTAAAGAACACAATCATCAGCGCATATATGACTGAATAAACTGCCGATTGGTAGTGAAAATATCCGGCGACTCCCTGAAGAAATTCATTATTAGGGAAAAAAGATAAAACAGTATTCGGAATAAACATTATCGATTGAGCAAAAATAATCGGCATAACTCCGGCTGTGTTTACACGAAGCGGAATGTATTGAGTAACACCGCCGTACACTTTTCTTCCGACTACCCGTTTCGCATATTGCACCGGAATTCTTCTAGTACCCTGCGTTACTAAAACTACACCGGCAATAATAAATAACATAAGCGTGATAATTACAATTTCAATAATCAAGTTCCTAGTACCGACCATAAGCAGGTTAATTTCATCCTGAATTGCAAAAGGGAACCTATTAATAATTCCTATAAAAATAATTAATGATATTCCATTTCCGATTCCTTTATCCGTAATCTGCTCACCGAGCCACATCATAAAAATAGTTCCGGCAGTCAGGATAATAATTGTTGATAATGTCCACGCAAATCCCTGGATCGAAGGAGGAATAATCGGCTGACCCTGGTATTGAGTATTATAAAGTTTTATTGTCACGCCCCAGGCCTGCATTGCAGAAATAAGGACTGTACCGTAGCGTGTTAACTGCGTTATTTTCTTCCGGCCTTCTTCACCTTCCTGCTGAAGCTTTTGGAAATAAGGGACAACTGCTCCAAGAAGCTGAAGTATAATTGAAGCAGAAATATACGGCATTATTCCGAGTGCCAGGATAGCAGCATTGGAAAACGCACCGCCTGCAAAAAGATCGTACAGCCCGAATAAATTGTCCGTAGTCTGATTCTTCATTGCTTCCGCGAGAAGAACGGAATCAATTCCCGGCAGAGTAATGTGTGTACCAATCCGAACAATTGTAAGTAATGCCAAAGTATATATAATTCTTTGGCGCAACTCATGAATTTTAAAAATGTTTCTGAAAGTTTCTGTAAATCTAGCCATTTACCGCCGCGTTTTATACTTTTTTAATTGTGCCGCCTGCCGCTTCAATTTTTTCTTTTGCCGACTGGCTAAAAGCATTTGCTTGAACCGAAACTTTAGCCTTCAGTTCACCGTTCCCTAAAATTTTAACCGGTAGTTTAATGTTTGAAATCAATCCGCTGCGTTTTAAGAAATCCGCATTTATAATATCTTTTTTAAATTCTTTTCCATCAGCAATTTTTTGAAGCGCATCAACATTAATTACCTGATAATATTTTTTAAATTTATTTGTAAAACCGAATTTGGGTATTCTTCTCTGCAGAGGCATTTGGCCTCCTTCAAACCAGCTTTTCTTTTTAGCACCGGAACGGGAAAGCTGTCCGTTCATTCCTCTTGCGGAAGTGCCTCCGTGGCCTGAGCCTTCGCCTCTTCCTATACGTTTACGCTGTTTCCTGGAGCCTTCTGCATATTTCAGGTTGCTTAAAATGTCCATTATGATGCCTTGTCTTTTTTCTTCTCGGTTTTAATTGGTTCAACTTCAACCAAATGCTTCACTTTATTAATCATGCCTCTGATCTGAGGAGTATCGTTATGAATTTTCGACCAATTAGGTCTTCCCAAACCCAATGATTCAATGGTCAACTTCTGATCTTTAGGTCTGTCGATTATACTTTTGGTCTGAGTTATTTTAATTTTTGCCATATTCATTTAAATTATTATTAAGCAGTAAAAAGCTCGTTAACGCTCATATTTCTTTTATCCGCCATTCTTCGAGCATCAACAATATTAAGAAGAGCATTTAAAGTAGCTTTAACCTGGTTATGAGGATTGCTGGATCCGAGAGATTTTGTGAGGACATCCTGAATCCCGGCGGCTTCAAGCACCGCACGGACACCTCCACCAGCGATTAGACCGGTTCCGGGAGAAGCCGGTTTCAATAAAACCTTTCCCGCACCGTATTTCCCGATAATTTCATGAGGAATTGTTCCCTTATGAACTTTTATACTTATTAAATTTTTCTTTGCATCATCAATTCCCTTGGAAATAGCATCTGTAACTTCGTTAGCTTTTCCTAGACCGATTCCAACAGTTCCGTTCCTGTTGCCGACTACTACAATAGCATTAAAGCTAAATCGCCGTCCTCCTTTAACAACTTTTGCAACGCGATTAATGTGAACGACTTTTTCTTTTAAACCTTCTGATTCAGTTTGCTTCATAATTTTAAATCTTTAATAATGT
>JBLNGL010000391.1:0-3536 GCA_050264735.1 Ignavibacteria bacterium
CAGTATATTTCAAGAAACAATGCTGTACTGACAGGCAATGTGGTGATTGTTCAGGATACTTTAACAATTACTACTGATGAAGCTTTTTATTACGGAAACGGAAAGCGCTCCGAATCAAAAACACCTCTTAAGCTTGATGATAAAAAAGTTATTCTCACTGCAAATAGAGGTGAATACTTTTATGATGAGGACAGGGCATACTTCCAGGATAATGTCAAGCTTTTTGACACCGTCACAACTATGACTTCAAATGAATTGACTTATTTCAAAAATGAAAACCGTTCGATTGCTATAGGCAATGTTAAAATAGTTGATCAGGAAAATATTATTGAAGCCCAGAAGATCCAGCATTATAGAAATAACCGGGTTACTTTGGCAGATATCAAAGTAAAAATAAGCAGCAAAGTAAATAATGTTGTTATTTACGGAGATCATCTTGAAGATTATGCTGAAAAATCTTATACAATAATTGATAAAAATCCGCTGCTGATGCAGATTGATTCCTCATATGTTGAAGTGAAAGATACTGTTCGGAGGGATACCGTAAATGCATTTACGGTTTATCCTACGAAGAGACTGCAGATAGACACCTTGTTAATAAGATCTTTAATTATGGAAGCATACAGGGATACATTAAATATTTTTGAGGCGAAGGACTCTGTAAAAATTATACGTTCAAATTTTGCGTCAAGAAATGATTTCTCTGTTTACTTCAGGGATGAGGATAAAATAATAACCGAAAAAGTTCAGCCGGAATCTCCGCAGCCGGTATTATGGTATGAAAATTCCCAGCTGACGGGAGATTCAATTGCCATTTATCTGCGTGAAAATCAGATACAGCTTGTTGATATCATGAAAAACGCATTTATTCTTTCACAGGATAAAATTTACTCCAGCCGATTTGATCAAATTTCGGGAGACAGGATAATTATGCATTTTAATGATGACGGGATTGAAAGAATGGAAATATTTGAAGGAGTTTTAAGCATCTACTATCTTTATGAAGACGGGAGTCCAAACGGATTAACTAAATCTTCTTCACAATCGGCAGTAATTAATATTCTGGACGGAAAAGTAAATCAGGTCAAACTTTATGGGTCTCCATCCAGCGAATATTACCCGGAAAACATGGTTGAAGGGAATGAATTATCTTACACGCTTCCGCAGTATATTATGCACAAAAACAGGCCAAAAAAAGTGGATTTACTTTCAAGAAAAACTAATTCAAGTTTTTAAAATGAATATTTATTTCGTGATACGTCATAAATATATTTCATGTTTAAATTAATTTTTTATATGCTTAAAAATATTTTATGATAAATGCAACTTTGAGGTGCGAGGATTTAATAAAAATTTACAAAAAGAGGATTGTAGTAAACAAAGCATCGGTTCAGGTTTCCAAGGGTGAAATTGTGGGACTGCTTGGTCCCAATGGTGCAGGTAAGACTACAACTTTTTATATGATTGTCGGGATGGTAAAACCCGATAAAGGTAAAGTTTTTTTAGACAATACTGAAATAACGAAAATACCCATGTACAAGCGTGCAAGAATGGGTGTCGGCTATCTTCCGCAGGAAGCTTCCATCTTCAGAAGATTATCGGTAGAAAATAATCTGCTTGCAATTCTTGAAATGACAAAGCTCAATCCCCAGGAGCGAAAAGAAAAATGCGAAAAGCTTTTGGTGGATCTCGGTATAACTCATGTAAGAAAAAGTATGGGTTACCAGCTCAGCGGCGGAGAAAGAAGAAGGACGGAAATTGCCAGGGCGCTTGCCACCGATCCCAGCTTTATTCTGCTTGATGAACCTTTCGCAGGAGTAGATCCGATTGCAGTTGAAGATATAATGAACATCGTTGCAAACCTGAAGAATAGAGGGATCGGTGTTTTAATTACAGATCATAATGTTCATGAAACTTTAAGCATTGTGGATAAAGGCTACATACTGATTAACGGTTTAATCTTTAAACACGGAAAAGCAAAAGAACTTGCCGAAGACACCGAGGTGAGAAAGCTTTATTTAGGTGAGAAATTTAAATTGGATAGGTACTAGAGGAAAGTAGGTAGTAGGGAGTAAGGAGTAGGGAGAACAAAAATTATTAATTCATACTTTAAATAGGGGAGGGTACAAATGGAATATAGAGGATTCAGAGACTTAAAAGTTTATCAGCTTTCTTATAAACTCGCCTTGGAAATATTTGAAGCAACTAAAACATTTCCTAAAGAAGAATTGTATTCCTTAACCGATCAAATCAGAAGATCATCCAGGTCTCTTCCCTCAAATATTGCCGAAGGTTGGAGAAAAAGAAAATATCCGAAAGCATTTGTAAATAAATTGACTGACTCGCTGGCCGAAGAATCTGAAACAGAAGTATCTTTAGATTTTTCTTTAGATTTAAATTATATCGATAAAGAAAAACACTATTATTTTAGACAAAATTATGATGAAGCAGCCAGAATGCTTTGTTCAATGATCGATAACCCTGATAAATTCTGTTATTAACCAATTCATACTCCTTCCTCCATACTACTTACTTACTCAGCCCTCCCGATAAAATAAACGTCATGATCTCCTTTGCTCCCGCATCTACTAATTTTACATCGGACGAAGGAACAATGATCAGGTTGCCGGCGAAGTTATAGGCCTGGGGAATGTAAACGGCAACTTTATTTTTCTCACCCAGGAGCTCAAGATTTTCTTCTGTAATGAACCCTAAAATTTCTATGCTGCTTTCCTTAGAGGCTTTAACCAGGACAGGTTTGTTGAATTTTTTCTTATCCCCCACAAACGCTTCAATTAAATCTTTAACCGAATTATAGATTATGCTGATTAAAGGAAGTCTGTTGAACAGATTATAAATAAAAATCGTTACTCTTCTTGTTAAGATGTTGGATGCAATGAAACCTACAGCAAGAATAATTAAAAGGATTAATAAAAAACCAAGACCGGGAATATTAAAGCTGAAAATGTTGTCAAAGGTGATGAGAACCCAGTACATAAGGTAAATTGTTGCTGCGGCGGGAAGGGTTACTATTAATCCTTGAAAAAAATACTTTGTAACTTTTTTCATGAGAACACTCCTATTTTCTTATTAAAAAAATAAGAAATAGAAACATATATTAAAATGAAGTGTTGAAAGGCATGAAAATATTTTAACAGGGAGAATACATTCAATTAAAAATGAATTGTATTCGTCCTTCTTTTGAGAGTAAACCATACAAAATTTCCCTGAAGAACAAAATGGACAGCGTTTTTCTAAACAGCGCTTTCCCCTGATTCTTCGGTCCGGATCCTGATTGCATCACCTATGGAAGAGATAAATATTTTTCCGTCACCTACTTCCCCTGTTTTTGCTTTACTAATAATTATTGAATTTGCTTCCTCCAGTTTATTATCTGCACAAATTAATTCAATCTTTATCTTCGGTACGAACTCTATTTTATATTCCGAACCCCTGTAAATTTCCGTGTGTCCTTTCTGCCTCCCGTACCCTTTTACTTCGGTAACCGTAAGTCCTGTAAATCCGGCTTCCTGCAG
>JBLNGL010000392.1:0-2996 GCA_050264735.1 Ignavibacteria bacterium
CAATAGCCACAGAGATTGTCTTCTGCATTTTATTACTTACAACTACACCGACTCGAGTTTTTCTTAAGGGCCGCTGTTCCATATTTATTTTGCAGCTCCTTTCTCAGGGGGCATTTCTTTCTGTTCGGACAGCTCCCTTTCCCGCAAAACTGTCTTAATTCTAGCAACATTTTTTTTTACGAGTTTCAATTTGGATGAATTAGTAAGCTGTTTAAGCTGATTCTGAAAACGCAAATCGATGAGGTTTTTTTGTTCTTCATCGAGCTGGTGCTTCAGCTCCTCGGTTTTCATTTCTCTTATATCATGAATTTTCATTCAATTTCCTTTAAAGATTATTCGTAATCAGGTCTTGCAACCACTTTAGTTTTAATCGGCAGCTTATACGAACATAAGCTCAATGCTTCATGAGCAATTTCTTTGGAAACGCCGCCGACTTCAAACAAAATTCTGCCCGGCTTAATAACCACGACCCAGAATTCAGGTGCACCTTTTCCTTTTCCCATTCTGGTTTCCAAAGGTTTTTTCGAAACAGGCTTATCGGGAAAGATCCTGATCCAAACTTTGCCGTCTCTTTTCATTTTTCTTGATAATGCAACCCTGCATGCTTCGATCTGCCTGCTGGTAATCCAATGCGGTTCAAGCGCTTTAAGGCCGAAATCCCCGAATGCAACGGAACTGCCCCGCTTTGCCTTCCCCTTCATTCTTCCGCGCTGGGCTTTTCTGAATTTTACTCTTTTCGGCATTAACATGATTTAAACTCCTGTAAACTCTGTTTGATCTTAATTCTTTTTAACCTTTTATTTTTTCTGCCTTTAAAATTTATTCCGTTACCCTTTTGCCTAAAATTTCACCGCGGCAAATCCAAACTTTAATTCCGATTGCACCGTAAATAGTTTCAGCTCTTCCGGAACTATAATCAATATCGGCTCTCAAGGTATGAAGAGGAATTCTTCCTTCCTTATATTGTTCGGTTCTTGCCATTTCAGCACCGCCGAGTCTTCCTGCGCACATAATTCTAATTCCTTCAGACCCCATTCTCATTGCCGAAGTAATTGCCATTTTCATGGCCCGGCGGAAAGAAACTCTTCCTTCAATCTGGCTTGCAATATTTTCAACAACAAGATAAGCATCCAGCTCAGGTCTTTTTATTTCGGAGATCTGAACTTTTACTTCTTTATCCGTAACCTGTTTTAATTCCTGTTCAAGCTGAGTAATTTCTTTTCCGCTTTTTCCTATAACAACACCCGGCCGCGATGTATGAATAGTCAGGATTACATTTTTAGAAGTCCTGTCAATAACAATTCTTGATATACCGGCTTTTCTTAAGCGGTTTCTTATATACGATCTTAATCTCTCATCTTCCTTTATCTTCAGAGCATAGCTTTTATTTTCATACCAGTTGGAATCCCATCCTCTGATAATCCCAACTCTTAATCCCACAGGGTTTGTTTTTTGTCCCAAAATTTCTCCTAATTCTTTGTTGCTACAATAATTGTTACATGACAGGATCTTTTTCTTATTCTATATGCACGGCCCATGGGTGCCGGTGAAATTCTTTTCAATGTAGGCCCCTGATTAACAAACGCCTCGCTGATAAATAAATCTGACGGCTCATATCTTTTCCTTTCTCCTTCGGCATTTTCGCTTAATATCATAAAATTTGAAATAGCCGATCTCAAAGTTTTTTCAGCACTTCTTGCGGCGTGTTTGGGCTGAAAGTGCAGAATTTCCATTGCCTTATCGACGGATTCACCGCGGATTAAATCAATAACCAGCCGCATTTTTCTGGGAGATGAACCGATAAATCTTGTTACTGCTCTAGCTTCCATTATTAAAATTCCTTTAAAAATAATCTTATGCCGTCGGCTTAGTTGCTTTTTCAGCCTTAGTTCCCGGATGAGCCCGAAAAATTCGAGTAGGTGCAAATTCGCCAAGCTTATGTCCAACCATGTTTTCAGTAATGTAAACGGGGATCATTTTATTTCCATTATGGACGGCAATTGTATGCCCGACGAAATCAGGCACAATTGTAGAAGTACGAGACCATGTCTTTACAATTCTTTTCTGGTTTGTCTCATTAAGCTGATTGATTTTCTTCAACAGCTTCAAATCGATAAATGGTCCCTTTTTTACAGATCTGGGCATATTTAACTCACTTACTTATGACGTTTGATAATCAGGTTATTAGAGGTTTTTTTATGTTTCCTCGTTTTTAAGCCTTTGGATTTCTGCCCCCACGGAGAAACAGGATGACCGCCGCCCGAAGTTTTACCTTCTCCGCCCCCCATCGGATGATCGACAGGGTTCATTGCTACTCCGCGTACATGAGGTCTCTTTCCGAGCCACCTGCTTCTTCCGGCTTTTCCATAGCTTATATTTTCATGCTCAATGTTACCTACGGTACCATAAGTTGCAAGGCATTCAAGTCTTACCATTCTGATTTCGCCGGAAGGCATTTTCAGCTGTGCATAATCTCCTTCTTTAGCCAGCAGCTGAAGCGATGATCCGGCGCTTCTTCCAAGCTGCCCCCCTTTGCCCGGCTTTAATTCAACATTATGAAGAAAGCTTCCTAGAGGCATTTCTTTCAAAGGCAGCGTATTGCCGATGTTTATTTCACTCCCGGGGCCTGAAACTATTTTATCATTCACCTTTAATCCGTCGGGTGCAATGATATATTTTTTTTCTCCGTCAGCATACTGCAGAAGAGCAATCCTTGAAGTACGGTTCGGATCATATTCAATTGAAACTACAATTGCCGGCACGCCGTGTTTTAATCTTTTAAAATCAATTATTCTGTATCTTCTTTTATGGCCTCCGCCTCTATGCCGAGAGGTTACTCTGCCGAGATTATTTCTACCGCCCGATTTTTTTAATGAAGCCGTTAAAGATTTTTCCGGTTTATCTTTTGTCAATTCTTCAAAAGAATAATTTGTCCTGAATCTGGTTCCGGGCGTAATCGGTTTTAATTTTATTATTGCCATTTAAAATTCCTGTTT
>JBLNGL010000393.1:0-3943 GCA_050264735.1 Ignavibacteria bacterium
GATTCAGAACTAATTTATGCTGTATTCGTCTCATCATTGGCTGCAGCTTGTGCTGATACCTGGGGTACGGAAATAGGAACACTATTTAAAAAGAAAACCTTAAGTATTTTAAACTTCAGAACTGTAAGTCCGGGGTCATCCGGCGGGATTTCCGTTCCGGGTACATTCGGAGCAGCGGCGGGTGGCTTAATTATTGCTCTTTCTTCTTTATTTTGGGTGAACCAAAATATTTTTAATTATATTTTTTTGATTTCAGCTGCCGGAATATCCGGAAGCATCGTGGACAGCATTCTAGGAGCATCGGTCCAGAGAAAAAATATTTGTGCTGTTTGCCGGAACTTTACCGAAAGATTGGAACACTGCGGGGAAACGGTAAAACATTATTCAGGTTTTAAATGGTTATCCAATGATGTTGTAAATTTCTGCTGTTCTGTCTCCGGGGCGCTGTTTGCATTATTTTTTAAATTAGTATGATTATCAAATGAATAGATTAATAATTCTGTTACTGCTTGTTTTTTGTAAGATCAATTTTCCTCAAAATGATGCCGATTTGTACCGTTCCGGAATGGATGCATATAATTCAAAGCAGTATGCCGAGGCATCCAGGCTCCTTGAGCAGTTTTTCATCAACTATGATTTAATGGACGAGCAGTATGCGGCGGCAAAATATTTTTCTTCCGATGCACTGCTGAACCTGGGCCAGGAGGATGCGGCAGCGGCAGGGTTTGAATTTATAATTAATAATTTTAATTCGACAAATTTCAGGGAACTTTCTCTTTACAAGCTTGGAATTATCTATTTTAATTCTAAGGAATATGGTAAGAGCAGAATAAATTTTGAACAGCTTCTTAATGAATACCAGGAAAGTGAATATAACGGATCTGCCCAGTATTTTATTGGAGAATCATACATTGAGGAAAATAAATTAGAAGAAGCCGAGTCTTTCCTGAAAGGAGCGGTGGAGAATAAAAGAAAAAATAAATATTTGGATTATTCAATTTACAGCCTTGCTTCACTATATGAAAAAACCGGGGACTATGAGAATGCCGTCAAATATTACGACGAGCTTCTTTCATATCATAAAGAAAGCAGCCTTGCTCCTTCAGCGCAAATAAGAATCGGCGTCTGTTATTTTAAATTAAAAGATTATCAATCGGCTATACTTGAGTTAAACAGCCCGCTTCTGAATGATCTTCCGGAAGATTTATACACACAAAGCTTATATCTGTTGGCAAACTGCTATTACCGAGTGCAGGAATATGAGAATGCCGAGAAAACTTATTTAAAAATCATACAGAGCTATCCAACTTCCGAGAACAATAGAGAAACGAGATACGGACTTGCCTGGACTTACTTCCAGGAAAATAAATATAATGAAGCATACAACATTTTCGATTTTTTATCTTCCGGCGACGACAGTATTGCAATTAAATCTTTTTACTGGAAAGGTGAAGCAAAACGTTATGCGGGAAAAGAATCCGAAGCATTAGAAATTTATAATGAATTTATGAAAAAGTACCCGGATGCAAAAATTGCAAGCGGTGTCCAGTATCAGATGGGAGTTCTTTCATTTAATGAAAAAAACTTTGAGAATGCCGAGAACTTTATAAATGATGCAATGAGTTCCAGCGACGGAAGAGTGAGAGCCAGGGCTTATACTCTGCAGGGTGAAATTGAGCTGAATAAGAAACAATACGATAAGGCAAAGCATAGCTTTGAGCAAGCAATTAACTTATCGGAAAATTATCCCGATATTAAAAAACGGGGAATGCTCGGATACGGAGCCTCGCTCTATTATTTAAATCAATACCCGGAGGCAGCAGCTAATCTGGAACAACTAGCCGAAATCGATCCTAATTTTGAAAAAGATAAAGCAAATTTTTACCTGGCTGAAAGTTATTTCTATAAAGGAAATAATAAAGAAGCAATAAACTGCTATAATAAAATTTCTACGGCCAATAAAGATCTTGCTGCTTCGGCATTATACGGGAAAGGATATGCTTATTTCGATCTGCGTGATTTTGATAATGCGGTTTTATGTTTTTCTGACTTTATAAAAAAATATCCTAAAGATAAGAATTTTGCCGATGCAAAAATAAGACTGGCTGACAGCTATTACGGTGCAAAAAATTTTAGTGCAGCGGGGAAAATCTACAGGGAGCTTTTCAGCATAAGCCCCGGGCAGGAAAATAATCCTTATTTAAATTATCAATATGCCCAGGCTTTATTCAAATCAGGAGATTCCGAAGGTGCATACAGCCAGTTTAAAAATATTCAGCAGCGTTTTCCGGATTCTAAGTATGCAGATGAATCTCTCTATCTGCTCGGGTGGATACGTTTTCAGCAGAATAAATACAGGGAAGCAATTTCAAATTACAGGAATGTTCTAAATGTCTACCCCGGCAGCGACCTGGCGCCCGTAATCTTTTACTCAATCGGAGATACATATTTCAATATGGGTAAATACGACTCGGCTATTGTAAATTACCAGAAATTGTTGACAAACTACCCTTCATCCAATTACATTTTTGATGCGGTGAACGGAATTCAGTACTGCTATGTAGCCAAAGGACAGCCTGATAATGCAATTTCCACCATTGATGAATTTGTAAGCCGCAACCCGGGATTAAGTTTTTCAGATCAGATTCTCTTTAAAAAGGGGGAAATCTATTACAGCCAAAGAAAATATGAAGAAGCAAAAACAAGCTATAAAGAATTTGCAGCCAATTACTCGAATAGCGAATTGATTGCCGATGCATATTACTGGATAGGCAAATGTGCCCAGAATTTAAAGCAGAACGATGAAGCTCTCAATAATTTTAAAAAAGTATTTGAACTATACCCAAAAAAAGAAATTGCAGCATCTGCAGTTATTGAAATGGGAAATACGTATAACAGTATGAAAAATTTTACCGCGGCAGAAGATATTTATAATAAAGCTCTTGAAAAACTCGGCAATAATTCTTCGCGGGCCGCAGAGCTTTTATACATGAAAGGAATGACGCTGATTAATAAAAAAGATTTCTCCAATGCTTATGAAATCTTTGATGAGATTGTCCTACATCATAAAGAAAGCATTTTTGCTGATAAAGCTAAGCTTGAGTTAGGATTTATTGATCTCGCAGCCGGCAGATATCCGAATGCAGAGCTTTATTTTAAAGGACTTGCAGATACGCGCACCGATGACCTTGGTGCAAAGGGGCAGTATTACTACGGTGAAACACTCCTCGAGCAGAACAAGACATCCGATGCAATCACTGCTTTTGTCAGAGTCAGAACAATATTTCCCGGATACGGCGAATGGCTGACCCGCTCGTATTTAAAGCTTGGCGAATGCTATGCCGGATTAAATGAAGAAGATAAAGCAAAAGAAATGTATCGTACCGTTTTAGCAAATCACCGCGGAGATCAATTCGGTAAAGAAGCTGAGGAGAAATTGAAGGAATTAAGATGATCAAAAAAATATTTGCAGCTTTTATTTGTTTATCGGCCGGACTTTTGTTTGCTCAGGAAGGCAAATCATCAACGCCTACCGTTGAACTTCCGGATTTTGTTATAACCGGTCCTGACCTTATTTCAGTTCAAAAAGCAAAAAAAGCTCCTTCCGAATTTGTACCGACCTTGTCGGATGAATTCTTCAGACCTGTTTTTTCTCCCGAAGAGCTCGAGATAAAAGATATTCCTCATCCTATGATGAAAGATATTAATCTTCTTGATTCACTTAATTACAATAAAGGGAAGCTTGAAGCGGGCATAGGTAGTTACACTTTGCCCGTTGTAAAATTTTCTTACGCCCAGCCTTTTAATAATTGGCTTTTCGAAGGTTTTGCGGATGCAAAGAACGGGCGTGCTTATGTTTCAAACAGCGAAAGCTATCGAATCGGCGGAGGATTGAATATCAATTACCAGGTAGATAATAATTCAGACTTTATAGGCGGAACAT
>JBLNGL010000394.1:0-3206 GCA_050264735.1 Ignavibacteria bacterium
TTTCCAGTTCTACACTCAGTCCTTCTTTCGAAGGAACATTCATGGTTTCTTTTACTTCCTGAGTTCTTGCATCAAATTTAACAACATTCGCCATCGGGTTTACAAAATTAACTCCGGGGTAAAGTGTATTATCACTTACATTACCGAAGAAATCAATAACACCTACGTGACCAGCAGGGATAATAGTCCAGCACTGCATTATAGTAATTATTCCAGCTATTACTAATCCGGTTAAGGCAAAGGTAGCTTCCGATTTGTTGAATCTCTTCTTTGCATTCCGATAAACTATTGCCGCAACTACTGCAGCTAAAAGAGCAACTATAAATAACATTTTATTCCTTCTTTCTCAGGTTATGGTTAAAATTTATCGCAAAATATAACATTAGTTTGAGATAATTGAAACATATAGCGGATATTGGAGCCGCTGCGTCTCCCCCCTTTGTCAAAAGGGGGGAACGGAAGGGGGGGTTTCAGAAAGGGTTCCGGATGAAGGATGCCGTATATCGGATTCCGGCTGCAGAAGTAGATGATATCTTTTTTAGCAAATCGTTAGCGGCTTGGAAGATGTCATCTCTAGAAAAATATTCGATTGCCGGAGAAAGAAATTTTAAGTGCGGGAGAAAAATTAAAATTGAGAAGGCAAATAATTCCGCCGGAGAGCGGAGAAATGAAACCGGAAGGTAAAGAAATGAGCCGGGAGCTGAAGAAATTAAGCCGGATGTTGGAGAAATGCACCGGGAGAGGCAAGTACGTCTCGCCCGTAGTTTGGTTAAAGCCGGGTGTCATTTTATGTTTTGTAGTCCACGACCTGAAGGTCGTGGCAATTCATTAATAAAAAGGATAAACTAAATTTAATATGACAACCTCTTCAATCGTATCAAAAGTTTGGAATTACTGCAACATCCTTCGTGATGACGATGTAAACTATGGCGATTACCTTGAACAACTCAAATACTTTCTCTTCCTTAAAATGGTTTATGAATATTCCAAACCTCCTTACGGCAGGCAGACAATAATAGAAAAGAAATATGATTTGGAATCCCTTCGGATATTAAGGCTTTTTTGAGTAAATACGGAAGTGTTGATAAAGTAGAAGCTATCAAAGGTTTGGGGTATGGACTCGACGAGATCGCTTCAGAAGCAGTTCTCAATTCCAGATTTACACCTGGCAGGCATCTTGGAAAGCATTAAGAGCACAGATTATGATTCCGATTGTATTTAAGCTGAAATAATATGAGCAGAAACGAATCCTGAAGACGAGGAAATATTGTGAATCGGACGTCTTCCTTTCTCCGCCTTCATTTCATTCAGTCGGGACAGGCAAAGAGGGGACAACGTGCTTTTGAATTATTCCAAATTTTATTTAAATTTGCCTGGTCAAATGGAAACAAATAAGATAAATAGCGCAAATTTACTGCATCACCATACCGGGGAGAGTAATGACCGAGCCGGTATATGGTAATCGAAAATAAATAAAGAATATCAACACCCCGGCTTCTGTCGGGGTTTTTTAGTTTAAAAGGATTTCGTTCTTTTCTTGACCCCGATATTCACATGCCTATGGCAGGCAGGTCGGAGTAAACTCCAGAAAAGAACCAACATGTCCTGCATATCCGTTTGCTGAAGAGGCAGGTAAGGCAAGAAGAACATGCACTTAATCCAGCAATGTTCATAGACGTCAACCTAAGAATGTTTGTTGAGATAGGTTAATGACAGAAAAATAAGGTAATAAGGTAAATCTGGATTGTTTATTTGGTCTTACTAAGGTTTGATAAGTAAGAATAAGGTTTTATTGAAATCAATAAGTATCTGCATAATATGTAATAAAGAAATGTGTTATTGATAAATAAAAACCTTATTTATCTTAGAAACCTTAGTAACAAAAACAAAACAAATTATATAAACTTATTAGCTTATTAATTATGTAATAACAGCAATAGGAAAAATAATGGGAACTATATATACTAACATAAATTAGAGCGGCTATTGAAAAATTAAGTTGACGCTATGGAAAATGCGGGATAATGTGCAATAAAATTCATTAGGCTCCAGTTTAGCCTTTAGAAAAAAAATATTATGACAAATATGACTGAAATAAATAAGTTAAAACTTGCGATCCAAAGAAAAGGAAGATTGACCGATAAATCGGTTGAGCTTTTAAAACTTTGCGGACTGGATATCGAAAGCTACACCGAACGACTGGTCGTAACCGCAAGGAATTTTCCACTGGAAATTCTGTTTCTAAGGGACGACGATATTCCCGAATATGTGCAGGACAGCGTTGCGGATGCCGGAATTGTTGGGGAAAATGTACTATTTGAGAAGCAGACGACTACATTGGAAATGGAAAAATTAGGGTTCGGCAGGTGCAGCCTGATAATTGCCCACCCTGAAAAAAACCACCTGAAAAGTATAAACGAAATAGATGGGAAGACAATTGCCACCTCTTATCCGAATATTCTGAAAAATTTTTTAAAGCAGAATAATATTAATGCAAAAATTATTGAGTTAAGCGGTTCGGTGGAGATAGCTCCCTCTCTCGGTGTAGCAGATTTGATTTGCGATATTGTTTCTACAGGAAATACACTGATGATGAACAAATTGAAAAAATCCTTTAATGTATTTGATTCCGAAGCTGTTCTGATCTCATCCAAGGCAACTTTAAATAATCCCGAGAAGAACGGAATACTTCAGGATTTATTAGGAAGAATCAGATCGGTGAAGAATGCGCGCGATTCAAAATATTTGATGATGAATATTCCCAAGTCTTCATTGGAAAGAATTGTTGAAATTATTCCTTCACTTAAAAGTCCAACGGTTCTTCATTTAGCCGATGAAAATATGCTTGCCGTGCATGCTGTAATTCCATCAAATAAATTCTGGAATATAATTGAAGACTTGAGAGCTGCGGGTGCATCCGGAATTCTTTTATTACCTATTGAAAATCTTATACAATGAAAAAATATTTTTATAAGAATTTAAATCAGCAGGAATTAATCGATCTTACAAAAAGACCGGCGGTAGATTTTACAAAAGCATTTGAAGAAGTACAGCCTATTCTGAATGATATTAAAAAAAACGGTTTAAAAGCAGCAATAGATTATGCTAAAAAATTTGATTCGTTTATTGGTGAAGAGATTAAAGTAACATCGAAAGAATTCAGGGAAGCAGAAAAAAATATTGATAAAAAAACAAAGAAAGCATTG
>JBLNGL010000395.1:0-4368 GCA_050264735.1 Ignavibacteria bacterium
CATTTAACGGCGAACCGATTTCTCTTACCGGCCTTGGTCAATTATTTTGGGGCACTAATGGAGAACCGGATAAGCTGGATGTTAAAAACGCAGCAACACATGAAATCGGACATTACTCGGGGTTAGCTGACATGTATAATCCCGGTGATCCTAATTATACTTTAGAAATGAAGAATAATAATCAGCTTGCCACCATGTACGGCCGAATTGACCGGGGAGAAACCTATAAACAAACTTTGTTCCCTCCATCTTTTTCTGATCAATCTGATATAACGCAGTATGATATTGGAGGAATAAATTATATTTATAATAATCAAAACCTGGTAAATTATGATATTGTTCTAGTATTCGACGGCTCAATTAATTTTATTTCCGGCGATGTACTTAATGGATTTGTTCCTTCAAAAAATGCCGCAGCAGAGCTTATTGAAAAATTAAGAATCGGCGATAGAATAGGATGGGTAAACGGAACTAATGAAATCCACCCCATTGGAAATAATTTTAATCAAATATTAGCAGATCTAAATCAATTACAGCCAAATAATGCAGGAAACCTTGCAGAACGGATTACCGCAGCAGAAAATTTATTTAGCCCAGCTTCTGCCAATAAAAAGGCTGTAATTTTATTCAGTGCCGGTGAAATTTCTCCGGTTACATTAGTCACAAATTTAGAGCTCGATTCTGAAATACAAATCTTTACCATGGGATTTTCAGAAATAACCACCGGACTGGATTTAATGAGCTGGCTGGCTAATGAAACCGGCGGCGAATTTTATGAAATCGCCGGTTCTGCTGAAATTCCTACCGCATTAAATCTTATATGGCTTCGGCTTCTCGGACTGCAGATTTCTTATCTCTCAAAAGAGATTAACAGCGATTTATTTAATGGCGGACTTTCATGGCAAGGCGGACTTTCGTGGCAAGGTGGTTTATCATGGCAAGGCGGGCTTTCATGGCAAGGCGGTCTATCTTGGCAGGGCGGGCTATCATGGCAAGGCGGTTTATCCTGGCAAGGAGGTCTTTCATGGCAAGGAGGATTATCATGGCAAGGTGGTACTCTTGAAATGGGGCTCGCCTGGCAGGGAAGCGAATATTCCCTTGTTCTTTTACCTCCGGGTGTTTTCGTAACTGATCCGCCGAATCTTCCGGATAGTGCCATTACAGAAGCAAATTATTTAAGTCCGTTAAATTCGAAATATAATATTGAACTTTTTGACGGAACTGGCATTAACGGGTACCCTTATAAATTCTTCAGGATTAATAATCCGGGAATTGGTGCGTGGACTTATGCATTAATAGAAGATTCCCCTCCTGATTCACCCGAGCAAATTAATGTATATATCGCTAATGAAGCAGATTTGGTATTGGAATTTAAATCCGATAAAGAACGTTATTTTCTGCAAACAGATCAAAATGGTGAACCTATTCCATTAACGGTAAATTTAGAAGCTAAATTATTCCAGGGAGGCGAGTCCAGCGGACTTAGCGGTCATACACAAACAGTCGGCGAACCGATTAATGATGCGATAGTAAGTGTTCAGGTGACTGCTCCAGATAGTCAAATAGTTGTCGGAAGATTGGCGTCAATAGGAAATGGTATTTATACTATTTCTCTTAAAACTGATTTAGTAGGAAATTATGACATCAGTGTTATAGCTTCTGATAATAATCCGGATGGTTTATTAAATAACAGCCAATATCTGGTTACAGCCGAACATTCTTTTTACATATCACCTTATGTTGAACCCACTGAAATTACCGGGAAATCCTATATTCAGAATGCACTGAATATACTTACTAAAATTATACAGATATATTGTCCCAGTAATCAAAATTGTACTTTGAATAGTAATACAAAAAGAGATATTAACAACGCAATATCTTACATTAGTACGGCACTCGGTTATTTTCAATCTGATGGAAATCATTTAAAATTAACTAAAGGTCTTAGCTTTTATAGTAATGTAACGTCTGCTGTTAATAAAATATATTCCTACATAAGCGACTCAAATTTTGGCGATGATATTGAAGATGCTGTATTTAATCTGAAGGAAGGGTCTTATAAAATTGCGGTTATTACAAGGGATGATGCAGAAAAAGACGGAGCATGTAAGGTTTCAAATTGTGATGAACTTCTTGAAAATGCAAACTCTGAGCTCGGTAAAGCACTACGCGAATACGAAAAGAAAAACTTTGTAAATACATTAAACCATTTAACTAATGCCTGGAAATTTGCGGTGAATGTTATGGGTGCTAATTTAAAGAAGGAAGAGATTGAAATTACAGGGTCACTCCCAACCGAGTATAGATTGGATCAGAATTATCCCAATCCGTTTAATCCGTCTACCAAAATTAATTTCCAAATTCCAGAGAAAAACCATGTCTCATTGAAGATCTACGACATTCTCGGTAATTTAATAACAACTCTTGTTGATAAGGAAATGGAGGCAGGTTATTATAATATTGACTGGAATGCAGGCAATCTTTCAAGCGGTATTTACTTATATACTTTCAAAAGCGGATCTTATTTTTCAACCAAAAAATTAATGCTGGTAAAATAATTAATAATCCTGAGTAACTTTTAAATTACAGGCTTAACTGGCAGCCATTGTTAAGAGTACTATTTTATAGAATAATCATTACGCTTATTCTTGTTGTACCGAATATTCCGGCTCAAGCTAATATCCGGTTTAACCATCTGACTGTAGAAAACGGCCTCTCTCAAAGTGCGGTCACTTGTATCCTTCAGGATAATAAGGGATTCATGTGGTTCGGTACTCAAGATGGATTAAACCGTTATGATGGCTACAATTTTAAAGTATTCAAAAATAACCCTGAAGATTCTGCCACTTTATCTGATAATTTTATTTTTTCAATTTATAAAGATAGATCGGGAATGCTTTATGTTGAAACTCAAAGCGGTAAATTTCATAAATATAATCCTGCATCAGAATCTTTTTCAGCTGTTATAAAAGATAGTATTGATTTATCGGGAGCCGAATTTAATACCGTTGGAGCAATATTCGAGGAACAATCCGGTGTCAGATGGACCGGCGGACTTAGCAGAAGTATCGGACTTACAAAAGAAGATAAAAAAACAGGCCGGATTACACACTTCAAACACAATCCTTCCGATCCTTCAAGTCTTAGTGATGATAAGATATATTCTATTCTGAGAGACCGGGATGGTAATCTTTTGATTGGAACGTTTAACGGTCTTGACAGGCTTGATGAAAAAACCGGGAAGTTTTATCATTATCGAAATGATCCTTCTGATCCAAACAGTATTGCGGATAATTGGATTTGGCCTTTATATGAAGACACCAAAGGAAATTTATGGATAGGCACTGTAAAGGGTGGTCTTTGCAAATTTGATCCCAGGACTAAATCATTTTATAATTATAAGAATAATCCATCTGAACCGGCAAGCATTAATGATAATTATATATTTTCCATTTACCAGGATCGAAGCGGCGTAATTTGGATTGGAACGAATACAGGCGGCATAAACTATTTTCATCCATCCTCTCAGGTTTTTGAACACTATCTAAGTGAAACCGGTGAAAAAAATAGTTTAGCCGATAATGATATTCTTTCTTTGTTTGCTGACAATGCAGGCAATTACTGGATCGGAACAAGAAACGGAGGCTTGAGTAAATTTAATTACTCAGCGAAAAGATTTACAAATTATTCTGCTAATTCTTCCAATCAAAACAGTATCTCAACTAATTCTATACAAGTAATTTATCAGGATAGATCCGGAATTTTATGGCTTGGCAATTTCAACGGCGGACTTGATGCGCTCGATCCAAAAACCGGAAAATTTAAACATTATAAAAATAATCCCCTCGATTCAAACTCTATTTCTGATAACAGAATTGTTTCCGTAATTGAGGATAAAGAGGGTTTTATCTGGATTGGAACTTACGGCGGCGGATTAAATAAGCTTGATAAAAAAACAGGCACAATAATCCGTTACCAGTTTGATGAAAAAGACAATTCTTCAATCAGTTCAAATGCTGCCTGGTCAATTATTGAGGATAGAACCGGAAAATTATGGGTTGGTACTCTCGGCGGCGGCATAAATATTTTTAATAAAGCAAGTCAAACTTTCACACATTTAAAATCTAATCCTTCAGATTCTGCAAGCTTAAATGATGATAACGTAATTCGTATTTTCGAAGACAGCAAAGGAGGCATATGGGCCGGCACTACTAAAGGTTTAGCTCGGTACGTTAAGAAGAACAATACTTTCAAGAACTACCGGGAGAAAGACGGGCTGGCAAATGATTTTGTATACGGGATTCTGGAAGACGGTAAAGGAAATCTTTGGTTAAGCACAAATAATGGAATTTCAAAATTCGATCC
>JBLNGL010000396.1:0-2769 GCA_050264735.1 Ignavibacteria bacterium
GTATTTGCTTGAGAATGTGCATTATTTATAGTGAGTTTTTCTAAAAAACCTGATTACTGAATTTCTTTAATTCATTCAATTTATTTAAAGCCGCTCCGCTGAATATTGATTCTTCAGCAGCTCTTTTGCATTCCTCGAGATCATCCGATAATCCCGCACAGAAGAGTGCCAATGCTGTATTTGCTGCAATTGTGTGAAACGCTCCGTTTCTTGTTTTGTTCTCAAATACTTCAAGAATCATCTGTGCATTAATTTTTGGCGTGTCCCCCGCAATCTGGTGATCGCTGATCAAAGGATAATCAAATGTCTCATGCGAGATACTGTAGTTCTTGATGCCTGAATCTTTATTGTATTCATAAATAGTTGTCAAACCGCCCAGATATACTTCATCATATTTATCATTGGAGCAGAGAAAGCAAACTTTATTCAGATCCAAATATTTTGCTGCTGCCGACATTGTTTTTGCCGCAGCTGAGCTGAATGTGCCGATTATTTGTTTTTTTACCCCGGCCGGATTAGTAAGAGGCCCGAGCATATTGAATACTGTTTTTATCCCCAGCTCTTTTCTTACCGGAGCTGCATGCTTCATTGCAGGATGGTAAAGAGGAGCAAACAAAAAAGCAATTCCTATTTCATTTAAAGCCTGCTCCGACTGTTCCGGCAACAGATTGATATTAATTCCCAGTTCCTGTAAAACATCGGCACTGCCGCACTTGCTGGAAATAGATCTATTCCCATGTTTTGCTACTTTTACTCCGGCACCTGCCGCTGCAAAAGCCGTAGCCGTAGAGATATTGAAAGTACCGGAACCATCGCCGCCTGTTCCGCAAACATCAATTGCATTTTCATCAATGCAATTTATTTTAACGCTTTTATCTCTCATTGCTTTAGCGAAGCCTGCAACCTCTTCAGGGGTTTCCCCTTTCGATTTGAGTGCGATTAATAATCCGGCAAGATGAGAGTTGTTAACATTGCCGCTCATTATTTCAATCATTAAAGCAAAAGATTCATGAATGGAAAGATTCTCTTTTGCTACTATTCTTTCCAAGTATTCTTTCATTTTACTGTTCCAGCCAGTTTTTTATAATATTTTTTCCTTCATCGGTTAAAATTGATTCGGGATGAAACTGAATACCCTCAACCGGATATTCCTTATGTCTTATTCCCATAATTATTCCGTCGTCACTCTCAGCGGATATCTCAAGAACTTCGGGCAAGGTATCTCTGTCAACTATTAAAGAATGATAGCGGGTTGCAATAAACTTTTGCGGAATATTTTTGAAAATCGTTTTCTCGTCGTGCTTTATCTGTGAGGTTTTCCCATGCATTAAAACCGGTGCTTTAACAACTTTGGCTTTGTATACAATTCCCATTGCCTGGTGCCCAAGGCAAACACCAAGAATAGGAGTTGATTTTCCGAATTCTTTTATTGCAGTTAAAGTAACTTTAGAATCTTCAGGCCTGCCGGGACCCGGAGAGATTAAAATTTTGTCCGGTTCAAGGTCGGAAATCCCTTCTTCATCTATTTCATCATTCCTTTTTACAATGAGCTTATTACCGTTGAAATTACCCACAAGCTGAACAAGATTGTAAGTGAATGAATCGTAATTATCAATTACCAGGATTTTCATCCAGCACCTCCGCATATTTTAATGCATTAATCATTGCTGCAGATTTATTTCTGATCTCCTTTGCCTCCAGTTCAGGCCTGCTGTCGGCAACAATTCCGGCACCAGCCTGCCAGTAAATATCATCTCCTTTTGCGAATAAAGTTCTTATTGCAATGCACATATCCAGATTTCCCGAAAAGTCAAAATAACCTACTGCTCCGGCATAAACATTTCGTGCACTTTTTTCATACTCATCGATAAGCTGTATTGCGCGGATTTTCGGTGCGCCGGTAACCGTACCTGCCGGAAAACACGCCATCAATGCATCAATTGAATCTTTATCTTCCGCAAGATCTCCCTCGACCTTGGAAACCATGTGCATTACATGCGAGTATTTTTGTACTTTCATGCTTTCAATAACCTTTACCGAACCATATTTGCAAACCCGTCCCAAATCATTCCTTCCCAGGTCCACCAGCATTACATGCTCTGCACGTTCCTTCGGATCATTTGTAAGCTTTTCTTCAAGCCTATTATCTTCTTCCATATTTTTTCCTCTTTTCCTGGTTCCGGCAATCGGCAGCACCTGTGCTCTTCTGTTTTTTACTTTTAAAAGATCTTCGGGGGATGTGCCGATGACTGTAAAATCATTTTCGAATTCCAGGAAATACATATATGGGGAGGGATTTATGATTCTTAATGCGCGGTAAACATTTAATAAATCTCCTTTAAATTTTGTTGAAAATCTTTTTGAAAGGACAATCTGGAAAATATCACCTTCGTTAATATTTGCCTTGCCTGCTTCTACCTGTTTATAAAATTCATTCGGATCAAAATCTTCAAGAATCGCTTCCGGTATTAAAAAATCCGTAGAATAATTAATCGGTTTTTTCAATTCTTGACGCAGCTTTAATAACCCATTTTTTGCTTTATTATAAGCTTCTTCTAAATTCGTATCCTTTTCAATTAAAACATTAGATATAAGAATTATTTGATGCTTATGATGATCGAAGGCGAGCACCGAGTTATAAATTCCGAAAATAGAGTCGGGGTTTTCAAATTTTCGGGAATTAAATTTAATAACCTTCTCCACTATTGAAATATTTTCATATCCCAGATAGCCTACTATTCCGCCTGTAAAGTCAGGAAGACCTTCAAT
>JBLNGL010000397.1:0-3507 GCA_050264735.1 Ignavibacteria bacterium
GGCTCACGACTCTTAATTTCTCATTTAAAAGTATCCGGAAAATCAAATTGGCATAAAGCAGAAGAAGCTTTGGCAAAAATAGATAAAGCAGCTGATGAAGGGCTTGAAGTCCATGCAGACCGGTATACTTACGTTGCTTATCATACCAATCTTTCCAATTTATTCCCGTTATGGGTAAGAGAGGGAGGTACCGAAAAATTCCTGGAAAGGCTTCATAACCCGGTTCTTAAAAATGAGCTGAAAGAATATTCGGAAAAAAAAGTAAAAGACCTTGACGGAGGGTGGGACGGAGTTTTAATTTCAAGCGTGGGAAAAGATGCACTAAAAGAACGGTACCAGGGAAAAACAATAAAGCAAATCTCATCCGAGGAAGGGGATGAATCGTTTAATTCAGCAGTAAGGATCTTGATCGAAGCAGAAAATAAAGTGATGATGATGGGATTCGGAATGGAGGAGGTATCGACGGAAAAAATTCTTGCACATCCTCGTGTAATGATTGCTTCCGATGCAGGCTCCCATGCGCCGTATCCCCCAATGACAAAAAATATTGCGCACCCGCGGGCTTACGGAACATTTCCGCGTGCGATTGCAAAATATCAAAAGGAGAGAAAAATCTGTTCGCTGGAAGAGATGATAAAGAAAATGACCTCTTTACCTGCGGATAAGCTTCATTTAAGCGACCGCGGCAGAATTGAAAAAAATAAAAATGCAGATATTGTTGTTTTTGATTATGATAAAATAAAAGACAAGGCAACGTTTACCGAACCGCACCAATACCCGGAAGGAATTCCGTACGTAATTGTTAACGGCGAAATAGTAATAAAGAAGAGTGAGCACACCGGAGCAATGCCTGGGAAAGTTATCAGGCAGCTGGATTAAATTTTCCTACTAATGCCGGGATACAATAAGATACAGATCATAAAAAAATTAACAGAACAAAAAAAATTATAGTCTTTTTATTCTTGAATTTGGTTCATTTATTCCAGATAATTGATGCTGCAAGTAAGGATGGGGCTATAAAGCACGTTATGTCAGAAGTTAATCCGCAAGGTTGCCAGGTGTCTTCGTTTAAAGCACCAAGTTCAGATAGTATGGGATTAGAATATGCTAAAAGTAGGAAAGGAAAAAATTGCAAAGTTGCAGGAGATTAAAAAAGTATTGCTGGCCGAAAAATAATTCAACTGCAGCTTGCAGATAAAAAATCAAATACCATGTGGAAAAAAATATTTCCCCCGTTTGAATGGATTAAAAGCTATAATAGAAAAATATTCAAAAGTGATCTGATTGCAGGAATAACTCTTGCAGCTTATGGAATTCCAGTTTCACTAGCGTATGCGACACTTGCGGGTCTGCCGCCGCAATATGGAATTTATGGTTACCTTTTAGGAGGACTATTTTATGCCATGCTAGGCAGCAGCAGGCAGCTTGCAATTGGACCCACTTCTGCTATTTCATTATTAATTGGAACTACCATTGCCGGGATGGCAAATGGTGATACACAACGATGGGCTGATATTGCATCGCTCACTGCATTGGTATTTGCCGTCATGGCAGTACTTGCTTATTTTTTGCGTTTAAGCGGTATTATTAATTTCATAAGCGAAACAGTTTTAGTAGGATTTAAAGCCGGCGCTTGTTTAACAATAGGATTAACGCAATTGCCGAAACTGTTTGGGGTAAAAGGAGGAGGAGAAAATTTTTTTGAACGCCTGATTGCCATCGTTCAGCAGATACCTGATACCAATACAACTGTATTTATTTTCGGTATTTCGGCAATTGCAATTTTAATAGCCGGAGAAAAGTTATTACCGGGCCGCCCTGTTGCAATTGTGGTAGTGATAGCCTCAATAATACTGATATCAGTGACATCGCTTGGTGCACAAGGATTTAAAACAGTTGGGCTTTTACCTGCGGGCTTGCCTGATTTTCATTATCCATCACTAAGGATTCGAGATGTTGATGGAGTAATTCCGCTGGCTCTTGCCTGTTTCTTATTGTCTTATATTGAAAGTGTTTCTGCAGCAAGAACACTGGCACAAAAAAACGGATACGAAATTGATCCGCGGCAGGAATTGCTTGCATTAGGTGCTGCAAATGCAGCAGCAGCCTTTGGCCAAAGCTATCCGGTTGCAGGCGGTTTATCACAATCAGCAGTTAATGATACGGCAGGCGCTAAAACTCCTATGGCATTAGTATTTGCTTCGCTGACTATCGGCCTGTGTCTTTTATTTTTGACAGGTCTGCTTGCTGATTTACCAATGGTCATTCTTGCTTCAATAGTGCTGGTAGCTATCAGAGGATTATTTGATTTGAAAGAGCTGAAACATTTGTTCAGGGTAAACAAAAGGGAGTTTACAATAGCAATGGTTGCTTTAGCGGGAGTAATAATTTTTGGTATTCTCAAAGGTGTTTTGCTTGCTGCTTTAATAACTTTACTTATGCTTATTAAACCGGCCTCCAATCCCAATGTTGCTTTTTTAGGGAGAATACCCGGTACAAAACGTTATTCAGATATTAAACGCCATCCCGACAATGAAAAAGTACCCGGAATATTAATTACAAGAATTGAATCTTCTATTTTATATTTTAATGCTCAATTTGTCAGGGAACAAATATGGACTGAGTTAACGGCTGATGATGGTAATATCAAAACTGTAATCTTAGACCTGAATTCATCTCCCCGCGTGGATATTACAGGCGCACGGTTTTTAAAAAGACTCTTTCTTGATTTAAAAGCAAAAGGCATTGCACTTAAAATTGCCGAAGCCCGCTCGGAAGTTCGTGATATCCTGCGTGTAGAAAAGCTGGAAGAACTTTATGGTCACATTAGCCGCTTTGTTTCTGTTGATGATTTGGTGCAGGAAGCAGTGAAGAATTCCAAATAAAATTTGAAATTATCATGACACCTTATCGGTAACTTTTCAAAAACAATAAGAAATGGCTTGACGGAAAACCTGCCTCTGATAGAATAGACTGTCAAAAATTAGTAAAATAAAAAAACGCAGAGTCCCTTATACATCCATTCAAGATTCATGCAATTCGAATCGGCCGGCCGAAATTGAGTAATTATATCTGCGGATTAAGAAAGGCGGATCTTTCCAATGAGCGCTTATATTAACACCTGACTTTAGTCAGGTGACAGGGGACCCTGATGATGCCCTGAACTGTTTTAACAGTTTTAGGGGAAACCGTTTAAACGGTTACAATCGGGTTAAGTCTTATCCCTAACACCTAACTGAAGTTAGGTGTTAATCTATTCTTCTTTCTTAGTGAAGACGGATAGAGGGGACAAGGTGCTTTATTGGAATAGAAAACAATACATATAAATGACATGACAAATTATAAAGTCTCCTCCTTGAAGGAGATTTAGAGGTGGGTTGTATTTGCTTCGATCCCTCCCAAGAGGGACAATTTGCTTAATGGTTATGTTGAAAGGGTGCATATTTAAAGGCTAATAGATTATATAAAAGTTAACAATAAAAAAACGCAGAGTCCCCTCCTCCGGAG
>JBLNGL010000398.1:0-3001 GCA_050264735.1 Ignavibacteria bacterium
CCCGCTCTTTTCATCCCAGCCTGACTCATCAATATCATCTGAAGTAGATTTTAAGATCTCCTTTACTTCATCATTCGTAAAATCCTGCAATGATAAGATCAGTGCAGCTGCGGCAGATACAAACGGAGCGGAAGCGGAAGTACCGCTGACTTCGGAATACCCGCCTCCTTTCGAAGTAGTTATGATTGAAGTACCGGGTGCAGCTAAATCTATTGTAGATCCGAAATTAGAATTGGATGAAACATAATCTTCAGGTGTTGAATTGCCGACTGATATTACTTCTGAATATCCGGAAGGATAGTGAGGGAGATCCGATCCGGAATTACCTGAACTGGCTACCAGTACAATATTTTGAGAGTATGCATATCTTATCACGTCTCTTAAAACATATGAAAAAGTATTGTCGCCGAAGCTCATGTTAATTACTTTTGCTCCCATCTCTAGGGCATAAAGAATTCCAGCTGCTACATCATCTTCATCGCCGAACCCGGCCGGATCAAATGCACGGATGTTAAGCAGCTTAACATTGGGGGCCGCACCGGAGATTCCGATTCCATTATTATTTTCTGCACCGGCAATGCCCGCAATGTACGTTCCATGTCCGTTATCATCTTCCGGAAGACTATCCCAATTTAAATAATCACCCCCGGTTGAATCGAACGGAAAACCGGTCCTGTCGGTAAAATCCCATCCTATGAAATCATCAATAAAACCGTTATTGTCATTATCCTTATTATCTCCTGGCACTTCATTATAGTTTCTGTAAATTTTACTTTTAAGATCCGGATGAAGAAAATCTATTCCGGTATCTATTATCCCGATGATAATTGAAGTATCGCCGGCCGTAATATTCCATGCATTGTATGCATCTATTTTTGCTAATGCCCATTGTGAACTTAAAAGACTATCGTCGAGGACCGAATCAATTTTATAAACTCGGGCTTCCTCGATATATTCAATTGACGGATCGGAAGAGGAAGATTGGATAAGCATATCGGCATCTGCCTGATTGGCTAAAGTAATTTTTATAATCTTCGATAAAACGGGATCTTTTTTCCCTAAATTTCCGGCAAGATGCTCTACGGCTATATTCGATTTTTCCGGTTTGAACAGGGCATTTCCCTGAAAAATATTTTTCCCGGATATTTTTTGTTCTATGATCTGCTGATCAACCGAAGATTTATATTTAATGAAAAATGTTTTTGATTGAGGTAAAATGGCGCAGCTTGTTATTAGGAAAAGGAGAACAGCGATGGGCCTACGGCTCATACATTTCCTTTTTATAGCTCACATCTACCAGGGTTGGATAATTGCCGGAAAAGCAAGCCGTGCAGAAATTCTCCTCTCCTGCTTCAGAAACTGCTTCCAGCATTTCATCAATGGTAAGATATTCCAAAGAGTCGGCTTCTAAAAACCTTTCAATTCTTTTAATGTCGCCGTCGAATTTATTTGCGACTAATTCTTTTTTGCTCGGGAAGTCCATTCCGTAATAGCATGGATGCATTATAGGAGGAGATGAAATCCTTAGATGAATCTCTTTCGGATTTCCCTCTTTAATCAGGTTGACAAGCTGTTTTGAGGTAGTTCCTCTTACAATAGAATCATCAACAACTACAACGGTTTTTCCTTCTAAAACACCCTTAACAATATTGAATTTTATCCTGACTCCGATTTCTCTTTTTTCCTGTCCCGGCTGAATAAAAGTTCTGCCGATGTAGTGGCTTCTTATCAAGCCTATTTCAAGCTTCGAATCGATCCCGAGCTTTTCCAGTTCCGACTGATAACCTAGTGCAGTAGTGTTGGAGCTGTCGGGTACGCTTATAACAATTACTTTCTCACCGTCTTTATCAATAACCGGGTGTTTTCTTGCAAGAATTTTTCCGAGTCTTCTTCTCATCTTATCAACATTATGCCCGAAAATAAAGCTGTCTGGACGTGAAAAATAAATATATTCAAAAATGCAGTGCTTCTTGGGCGAATAAAGTCCGTTTATTCTTGTTGATTTAATCACTCCTGTGGCAATCACCTCATCATCGATTATTATTATTTCGCCCGGCTCAATTTCACGTATAAACTCAGCAGAAAGGATGTCGAAAGCACAGCTTTCAGAAGCAACAACATAAGAGCCGTTAAGCTTTGCCAAAGCAAGCGGACGGAATCCGTGCGGGTCGCGTGCGGCAATTAATTTATCATCGGTAAGTATTGTTAAACTGTATGCCCCATCAACTTTTGTAAGTGCTTCCTTAATCTGATCTATTTGATTTTCAAGCCGGCTTCTGGCTATCAAATGAAGAATTACTTCAGTGTCGCTTGTTGTCTGGAAAATAGCACCTTCATCAACCAGTTCTTCCCTAAGTGCTTTTGCATTAGTTAAATTTCCGTTATGTGATACAGCCAGGTTGCCGAGTCTGTAGTTTACAACAAAAGGCTGAATATTTTTTTTAGATTCGGATGAACCGGTTGTAGAATACCTGTTGTGCCCGATTGCAGAATTTCCGGGAAGGATATAGTGAAATATTTTAGGATCGGCAAAGACTTCCGAAACTAGCCCTTCATCTTTATGAAGATTAAATACCGGCTTCCCTTTTTTATTAAAGCTTCTTGTAACAATTCCGGAAGCTTCCTGACCCCTATGCTGCAGTGCATGGAGCCCGTAATAGGTGTGCAGCGATGCTTCAGGTGAACCGAAAATTCCGAATATTCCGCAGAAGCATTTCGGCTTGTCCCATGTAATTACTTTATTCGTTATATCATTGTTATAAATCATATTTGCCGGTTATATTAATTTTCAGAATAAAAAATAAAATTGATAATAAAGATAATAAAGGCAGTATTTAGAACATAGCCGAGAATTTTTGGTATAAATCATTGCTGTCCCAGTGCTGTCCAAAATAATTTTAACTCTATAAAAAATTTAAGAATATCTGAAAAATTTCAATTAAATAATTGAATATGAAAATGAATCCCTATTTCGTCCCTGACGGGACTTTGGTTATAATGA
>JBLNGL010000399.1:0-6872 GCA_050264735.1 Ignavibacteria bacterium
TTTCAGGGTTGGGTTTCCCCTGATGCAAATCTATACCGCATACATTCCCATCAAATAAAGAAAGGAGATTACTTGATTTGCCTGTGAATGAATATCCTAATATATCTTTCTTAATATATTCCCCTATATCAATTTTTTCCAGAATCAGATTTGCATTCTTGGAAGAAGAAGCAGCAGCTATCTTTGCACCATTTGATTTAACCATGATCAAAAAGAATAAAGCATCATTAAAAACATTAAATTCACCTTTTTTGATCTTTTTCAGGAATACTGTCTGCTTAAATTCACAGTATTCGTAAGCAAACGTATTATCGAGGTCCTTAATACCAAAATAATCCAAAACAGATTTTGCCCCTTGAAATCTTGGTTTACCTGAGATCAGCTCCTGATATAATTCAGTAGTAAATTTTCCCGGAGAATAAGAAGAATCCCGTAAATACTTTTTCCAGTTGTCGCGATTTTCAATTAATATTTGCAGCGATTCCCTCCAGGCAGATTCATGAGGTGTATCGGCGATTACTCCATCAACATCAAATATAAATCCTTTCTTTTTCAATACGATTTCCTAATTTTTTTAAACAACTGCAATCACTCTTTAATACCTGTTGCGGCAATACCTTGGATAAAATACCGTTGGAAAATAAGGAAGATAGTTAGAGTAGGAATAGCCATTAGAATTACGCCTGCCATTAATATCGTCCAGTCGACTTGGAATTCATGCCTGAAATATGCCATCCCTACCGGCAGGGTAAACATATCACGTGTAGTTGTAACAATTAAATGCCACAAGAATTCATTCCAGTTTCCTTGAAAAGTGTATATCCCGAGAGCAACAAGAGCAGGCTTTGAAATTGGGACTATTATCCTCCATAATATTTTGAATTTTGAACATCCGTCTATTTCTGCAGCATCCTCCAATTCTTTAGGAACCGATTCAAAAAATTGTTTCATTAAAAAAATACCAAAGACCTGTGCGAGTTTAGGTAAAAACATCCCTTGATATGTATTTATTAAATTGAATTCATTGAGAAGAATAAATTGCGGTACCATTGTTACATGTGCCGGAACCATCAAACTTGCCAGAAAAAGCATGAATATAAAATTCTTTCCGCGGAAATGAAGTCTTGCAAATGTATATCCGGCAATTGTAGCAAAAAATAGATTACAGCATGTAACTATGATTGCAATAAAAGTACTATTGATTAACCATCGGGGAAAAGGGACGACGGTCCAAATATCTTTATAGTTCTGAAATGTAAATTTATCCGGAAAAAATTTTATAGGCCATTTGAAAACATTCCCCGGCTCTTGAAATGACAAGGAAAAGGATGTAAAGAATGGACCGATAAAAATTAGAGTCAGGGCAATAAGAATTGCATAGAGTAATATTTCTTTTGCATATTTAGAATAGTATTGCATTTAAGTTTATCAGAATTGAATTTTATAATATTTTTTTTGAATCAGTGTAAACGATAGAATAAATAAAAACAGTACCACAGAGGCAGCTGAAGCATAACCCATTCTGAAATATTTAAATGCATTTTGATATATAAAGTATGACATAGTTGTTGTTGCATTTGCAGGTCCTCCCGATGACATAACATAAATCTGATCAAATACCTGGAAGCAACCAATCATACCTAGGGTCACAACAAAAAATATTGCCGGACGAACCATTGGGACGGTAACGTTCCAGAACATTCTGAATTTATTAGCCCCATCTACGCGTGCTGATTCATACAATGATTCCGGAATATTCTGCAAAGCTGCTAAAAAAGTAATCATGAAATAGCCTGCCGTGCTCCAAATATTCAGAATCATTATGGAACTTAGAGCGAAATCAGTGCTGGCTAACCAGTCTGGTCCTGATATACCCATTAAAGAGAGCAGGTAATTCAATAAACCCGGTTTTGCATATATCCACATAAAAATAACTGAAGTAACGACTGATGAAGTAATACTTGGAATATAAAAAGCTGTTCTGAAAAAAGGTCTGCCGCGGACTTTTTGGTTTAAAAGCACTGCCATTAACAAAGCAACAATGGTTTGCAGGGGAACCACTCCGGCTGTATAAATGAATGTATTTTTAATTGAAATAAGAAAAACTTTGTCGGTAAAAAGTTCTTTAAAATTACTGAAGCCTATAAAGTACTTCTCAGGCATCAATAAATTCCAATCGAAAAGGCTAAGTATAAAAGAGTAGATAATTGGATAGAATAAAAACACACTATTAATTAACAGAGGTATGATAAGAAAAATATATCCTGCTACATTATCTTTTTTCCTGCGTGATAAAAATATCTTTGTTAATTTCACTTAATGGCTCAAAATGAATTTAGCAGTTGATAGAAATGCAAATGCGGTTTCCTTTATACCAAAGATTAAACTTCATGCTTTCCCAATGTTTAGGAAGCTTAGGGTTTATCATCAAACCCTCCTCTGTAATTTTTATTCCTGCAAATCCATAAATTGCAGCCTGAAGTAATCCTCCTGCAGTGGCAGCATGAATTCCATTAGCGGTATTGCCCATCTTATCTTTCAGATCAATTCCGGCCGCCTGAATAAAGTATTTATATGCTTTATTGGGCAGATCAAGGTCGCTTGCAATTAATGAATGCACAGCAGGGCTTAAAGAAGACCCATGACCGCATAATGGTTCGTAAAAGTCCCAATTTACCTTCTTAATTTCTTTCGAAAACTTATTGCGAAAAAGACTAAAAAACATAAGCACATCAGCTTGTTTGATTATTTTAGATTTGTTAATCCTTTCGGAGCCTAGTACAACATCCATCGGCTCGGTTCTGTCTTCATATTCTTTAAGATCAACGTATTCAAGATCCATAAAACCATCAAACTGTATAAATAAATTTTTCTTTTGATCAAAAGGTATGAAGATTTTATCGGCAATTATTTTCCATTTCGCAAGCTCTTTTTCTTTTAGTTTTATTTTTTTTATTATTCTTTCCCATTTAGAACTATGTTCTTTTTTTAAACTATTATAAATTTCAATACCTTTCCGGAGATTCCATTGAGCCATCGCATTGGTGAAATAGTTATTGTCAATATTCTCATGGTATTCATCCGGTCCGATCACGGTTTTTATTTCATACCGGTCCGTCTTAGTATCATACTCCACCCTGGAACTCCAGAAACGTGCAGTTTCAAAAATAATTTCAGCGCCATATTTCAGAAAGAAATCGGTATCATTTGTTGTAATAAAATAGTTCCAAACTGCATAAGCCACGTCGCAATTGATATGTTGTTCATTATCTCCGCACCAGATTCTAATTTTTTTCTTCTCTTTCAAATGATTAACAAATTTCGGTGTAGTTTCTTCCCCGGTATCTGCGCTCTCCCATGCAAACAAAGCTCCTTTATAGCCATTTTGTTTTGCTTTTTTTCTCGCTTCCTCCAGAGTATAATATCTGTACTTTAACATATTTTGGGAAAGTAATGGATTGGTAATATTAAGATATGGCAGCATGAAAATTTCGGTATCCCAGAATACATGACCTTTATAACCAAATCCTGTCAGTGCTTTTGCAGGAATGCTTATTCGATCATCTATTTCTGAGGAAGCCTGAAGCAAATGAAAGATTGAAAATCTGATAGCAAGCTGAGCAAATTCATCACCTTTAATCTCAATATCCGAATTTTTCCATCTTGCCATCCAAACTTTCTTATGTTCTTCAAGGTGATTAATAAAAAATGTTTTACGGTAATTATTAATTTTTTCAATTACTGCAGTCTTGGGATCTTTGGATTCCCTGGAAGAATAAACTACAACAATTTTTTCTAATCTGTATCTGATATTTGCTTCAATTTCAGTAATTATTTGTGCAGCTACATGATTGGATTTTTTCCTCACATTAATCCGATTAGGAAGCGGGTCTTGATCCTTAAACAATTTTATTCGGCCGCCCAAAACAATTTGGTGATCAGAGTATAAAGCTTTCTGATGAATAAATAATCCATGATCTTCCAAATCTCCAAATTCGGCAACTGAAAAATGCTTTACTCCTTCGTTAGTAACATCAGCATCAAATCCGCTATATACTTCTAATCTTTTCTTAGCTGCTTGAGAATCTATAATTATAAAATTGTACTCAATACCCATAAGGTGAACATCGGAAACACTAACAAATCTTCGGGAAATTATTTCTACCTGCTGCTTTGAATTGAGTTGAAGCAGAGACTTTCGATAAAGCACACCGGACTGCAGATCTAAAATGCGCTTATGTTCGATTATCTTGTTTTTCTCAAGATTAACCTTCTCTCCATTTATCGAGATCTCAATATCCAGCCAGTTTGCACAATTCGCTAGTTCAGTTACCTGATCGGGAGCCTTATCAAATAATCCCGCAATAAATGTAGAAGGAGAACTTTTTCGTACTTTTTCTTCAAGACTACCTCGTGTTCCTAAATAACCATTTCCTAATGTAAAAACTGCCTCATAGTATTGTATATAGTCAGGATTAAATTCATTCTCTTCTATCATCCAAACATGATTATAATTATCAGGATATAACATCTAATCTCCTTAAACAATTGTCAAAGTATGATATTATCTGAGTCATTTGCTTTCTGTATTTGTTTTATAAATTAATTTTTCTAATCTGCTGTTCAGTTCTTTCATTTCTGTTTCAACCGGCACATCGGTTAAGAAAATTTTCTGAAGAGAGCTTTGAGTTTCATCGAATATTCTATAATGTTCTGAAAGCTGCCAGGGTCGGGCATAAGCGGCACCATCAACCAATGCTGTTTTCAGTGAATCTTTATTTAATTCATTAATTTTCACAACAGATTTCCTGGGCGGAAGTGCTAAACCGAGTGAAGTCCAGTTTGCCATCCCTTCAACACCTGTTAAATAATTAAGAAGCAGCCATGCCTGTTCCTTATTCTTACAATGCTTGGGTATTACATAACCCACAATAAAAGCCAGAGTAGATTTTTTCTTATGCTGCGGTAATTCGGCAATTGCATATTTAGTTTTTGGATAATTACTCTTTAAAAATGGGATTGCAAAATTGCCGCTGCAAATCATTCCGATTCCATCCTTTCCAAAAGCATCTCCCGGCCATGCAGATCCTACATCGGAAGGTTGGACAGCATATCCTTTTTTATATAAATTTACAAAAAATTTGAGTGCATTAATAAAAGAAGAATCGAGAATTGCAAGCTTCGATCCATCTTCGCTAAAGAATGATCCTCCATTTTGATATACAAACGGCAATAAATATTCTAAACTCGGATTTATGCAAAATCCCCACTGGTCAACTTTTCCATCTTTATTTGTATCTTTTGTTAGTTTAATGCATACCGCATAAAATTCTTCCCAATTCCTCGGAGGATTTTTTATCCTCTCTTTTTTAAAAATTTCAGTATTATAAAATAAACCTACTGTTGTATAATCTTTAACTAAGCCATAAGTTTTTGCATTAAATTGAAATGCTTTCAATAAAGCAGGTTCAAAATCAGTAAGATCAACAGAATCTTTTTTAATATATTCGTCGAGTGGTTCAAGAGCATTAAAACCTATCATTGCAGGTGCATAAAAACTTTCCAAATAAAAAACATCAGGCGCTGTTCCTGTTGCCAGCATCAATTGTATCTTATCCATGTAGTTTCCGGGAATCGGCTCGTATACAACCTTAATATCGGGATGCTTTTCCTGGAAGTCTTTTATAATCTTTGTTAATAGTTTTTCTTCAATAGGGCTGGTGATCCATCCGGAAAGAGTAACAGTGCCTTTCTCTCTCCCGGAACATGAAAGGAATATCAGTATTAAAAATACAGCAGAGGTTAAAAAACATATTTTAATCAAATCTTTACCATAAATAAAATAGCGGCGCTCGACTGTTCCAAATAGCTTCTTAGGAGAACGTGATTTCAAAATTTATTCCCGATATTTTCGAAATAAACAATTCTTGGGAAAATTTTAACATCATTTATTGGTCATTAATAACAATTTTAAAGTTAAACATTGGGGTTTGTAATGTACTCCATAATCTCACCCAAATTGGCAAGATTTGTTCTGTACCTCTTGCCGTTGAAATATCCCCCATGTCTATAATATTTTTTTCTTTCCAGCCAAATGAGGTCAGAAGTTTTTTAACTTCATCTTTTGCTTCCGCATTATTACCATTCAGGAATACATTATGATCATCCTGTAATAAAGAAGGATTTGTCATAATATAAGCATTCATAGTATTTAAGCCTTTAACAACTTTTGCTTCCGGGTAAGTTCGCTGAATTTGCTCACCTAATGAATCAGTGTTAGAAATAAAAAGTGTTGGCGGCATCCCTTTAGAAAAATCGAGCGGATTTGAAATATCCAGCATAACTTTGTTTGCAAGATTTTTTTTACCAGCCGATTCCAGCGCCTGCATAGTCCCTTCACCATTTGTTGCATTGACAATAAATTCTCCAAACGCAGCAGCTTCCGAATAAATTCCAAATTTAATTATGGGATTATTTTTAATCCATTCACTGAATGGCGGTCTTCCAAAATTATCTTTTCCGGTTTTTGCTAGTGTATTTTCTTTGTTTCTGGTACCAATCATAACCTGGTGACCAAGCTGTGTTAATTTCTCAGCTATATTTTGACCAACAACGCCGGTGCCCAAAATTCCAATTTTCATTTGTGCCTCCCGAATAATTACTAATAACTAAAATCTTCTAATTAACCACAAGCTGCATATGCTGTTGAGGATATCTTTCTCCTTGAAAAGCTCCTTCGGGAAAGCTGCTACTTATTTGCTCGACCTCATCAGGAGAAAGTTTTACATTAAGAGCTTTAAGATTTTCAGCCAGACGATTCCTGCTGGTGGTTCCTATAAGAGGTAGTATATCATTTCCTCTGTGAAGAACCC
>JBLNGL010000400.1:0-2762 GCA_050264735.1 Ignavibacteria bacterium
GGATCAATTATTTGGAATTCTTCTTCTATCCCGATGCTGAATAATTTTTTATTTTTCATAAAATTTTAAGATTTCCTTTAATTTGAACAGGATATCCCGGGAAATAAAAATTTTTTCAAAATTCAACCATTGTTTTTACTTACCATTCGGCAATCTGAGAAAGATAATGCGGAAACATTTGACGCCACGCAGGCCAATCATGCTCAGCTCCATGTCTTATGTCAAGCAAGTGGTCAATGCCTTTTGAATTTAAAATACCTGATACTCTTTTATTTTCTTCCAGAAAAATATCATGCTCAACTGCTCCAAGAATAATTTTCATTCTTTTTATTCTGTCAAGGTACCATGGTTCTTCAAGATTCGGAAGGTAATCTGGGGGATTGTTGAAATAGCAGTTATCGTCGTAATATCCCATAATGAATTGTTTAATATCGAAAGTCCCGCTCATGCAGAAAAGATATGCTGTTTTATCGGGATGTTTCATGGCTATGTTTAAGGCATGATAACCGCCTAATCCGCACCCAGCAGCACAAACTTTTCTTACACCGGTTTCATGTTTGGCAAATTCAATTACATCGAATAGGATCAAGGCTTCATAAGCATTATGAATCTTCACCCTTTCAGAAGGATCAACGGAATAATTATACCAGCTCTCGGAATCTATCCCGTCCGGACAATATATTTTTACTTTTCCTTCATTAATCAATCCTGCCGCAGAATCAATAAGCCCGAAATCCTTGCATTGATAATAGCGCCCTTGTGAGGCGGGGAATAAAATAACTGGATAACCGGAATGCCCGAATGCAAGCATTTCGAATTCACGGTTCAGATATTGTGTATACCATTTATGATATTCCTCTTTCACGATTCTCCGCCGGAAAAAGAAAAGTATGATTAAAAAATTTTATCAGAAGTGACATTTTAGCCTTGGAAATATAGCGAAATTCTTTTTTAATTCAATTAAAGAAACATGCGTCTATTTTTCTCTCCTGCAAAGCACTAATTTCTGTACACTAATAATTTGAAATTTGTTCCTCTTTAACCGGTAAGCTTTCTCTAAATGGCATTTCTATTGCTCTAATAAAGACAGTCAATTTTTAGGGGGAAAAATGTTAAGCAAAGCTATTACTTATCTGCTGCTTTTCACCTTTACATTAAATTCTTTAATAGGATGTTCGGGAAGCGAATCAATTCGTTCATTGCCGCATGATCAAATTAGATATAAGGACATAGAACAATTCCCGGTGAAAAAAGAAAAATTGTATTCCATATCCCTCCTTGTTCTTCAGGAAAAAGGATACATTATCAAACTCAGCGATCCTAAAACCGGCCTTATCAATGCGGAATTCAATAGCAGCAGTCTAATTAAAGAGGATGCGGATGAATTAAGGAGACAGGATAATACATGTATAAATATTCTGTCTATTATTCTATTGGTTGGGATTATTTTCGCGATTGTTTCAGCATTAAGCTCAGATTCTGATAATTCTAATATTAGCAATGAATGTTGTGATCAAGATGAAAACTACTACACTGAAACACCCGTTGGTTCATATCAATATAATTTAACATTAACAATCTCCTCTGTAAATAGTGACTCGGCTGTATGCAGAATAGTATTAATCCGGTCTTTCATTGAAAATGGAACAGTAGTATCACAAAATTCTTTAATGAATAAAGACTTTAACCATAATTTCTTTAATGAGATCAGAAAGAAATTGGTATTCTGAGTATTTTTTCATGAGGATTCGGATAATTCCGGCCTTTAATCTTTAATAGAGATATTTTTAATTAAATTTAAAACTCCGGAAAAAATATCCCGCATTATTAATTGATATTCTTTTCATATTAGAGTATCTTTTGTTTTACTAAACTTTGCAGTGCTATGCAGCAGACCCCTTTAATGACTCAGTATTATAAGATTAAACAAGCGCATCCGGATACAATCCTGCTTTTCAGGGTAGGGGATTTTTTTGAAACTTTTGAAGAGGATGCAAGAGTTGCTGCAAAAGTACTTGGAATCGTTCTGACTAAACGCGCTAACGGCGCCGCAGAAGATGTACCTTTAGCCGGTTTCCCGCATCATGCAATTGATACATATCTTCCGAAACTTGTAAGAGCCGGGTACCGCGTGGCAGTCTGCGAGCAATTGGAAAATCCTAAATTTGCAAAAGGAATTGTAAAAAGAGATGTAATAGAAGTCATTACTCCGGGAGTTGCTTTTTCGGAAAAGCTTCTGGATCATAAAAAAAATAACTACCTGATGTCCGTCTGCATTAAAGAAGGTCGGACCGGCATTTCATTCTGTGATATCTCAACCGGCGAGTTTTTTACTTATGAGGTTGAAGAGAATTTAATTCGGCAACAGATTGAATCGATCTCCCCTTCAGAAATCCTGATACAAAAAAGGGATAAAGAAAAGCTCGTTCCTCTGATTCAAAAAATCAGTTCATCAATCAGGGTAACCAAAATTGATGATTGGATTTTTAACTATGAGTATGCTAAAGAACTGCTGCTCATGCAATTTAAAACCGTTAACCTAAAAGGATTCGGTATCCAGGATTTTGAAGCGGGGATTATTTCAAGCGGAGCAGTCTTAAGTTATCTTCAGGAAACACAGAAGGCGAATCTCTCCCACCTGAATAAAATTTCGGCTTATAATCCCTCCGATTTTATGATCCTAGATTATTCAACAAAAAGAAATCTTGAAATCACCTTTTCTATGGCTGAAGGGGGTAGAGAAGGATCTCTTATTTCAATAC
>JBLNGL010000401.1:0-3245 GCA_050264735.1 Ignavibacteria bacterium
TAGCCCGCTTATATGATGGTTTCTTAGGGGAAGGGGAACACCAGACTGTTTTCAGCGCAGAGGGTTACAGTTCCGGTATTTACTTTATTCACCTGATTGCAGCGCAGGCACACCAAACAAAAAAGATGCTACTTCTTAAATAAGCAATCCCAAAAACCTCCTGTTTATCTGTTTTATGCCTAAAATTGTTACGACGTACCTGATAATATTGATAAGTGTCCTAACTCGCCTGAAGGACAAATAGTAAATGAATACGGATGTACCGATAGTGATCAGGACGTGTGTTTGATAATGATGATAAATGCCCCAACACTCCGCAAAATGCACCTGTTGATGAGAAAGGATGCCCGAAGGACAGTGATAATGACGGTGTTCCCGATTATAAGGATGAATGTTTAAATACTCCTGCTGGCAAGCAGGTGGATGAAAAAGGATGCGTCAAAGAAGTTGAAGTTAGGAAAATAATACTACGCGCCGATACCAACTTTGAATTTAATAAATCAGCGCTTCTTTCCAGTGCATATACTGAACTTGATAGCCTTTCTGCATCCATAAAACGGCAGACCGGGTCCAGGTGGAGAATTGAGGGGCATACCGATGCTGTCGGATCCGATTCATATAATCTAGAACTTTCTAGGAGAAGAGCTCAGGCTGTTGCGGATTATTTGGTAAGTAAAGGTGTAGAAAGAGACAGACTGGAAATAATTCCCTTGGGTGAAACCCGTCCGGTTGCAGCAAATGATACTCCTGAAGGAAGAGCGATGAACAGGAGGGTTGAAATAAATATTATCGGCGAATAATAATTTAAAGAGCGGGCTCGCTTTAAAGTGAGCCCGTAATTTAAATAAAGCTTTAAGATTTACTCAACATAAGCTATCCACGAACCGCCCACACCATAAATATGCGTATCGCCCCAGGTAGATATTTTTACCGTAAAACCGTCTCTGGAAATCGAAGCAGGCTCAACAGAATATCTTACATTGCTTCCTTTATCGGCGTCTACCATAGTTACGTTTACAATAACAGAAGGCTTAGTATCAAAAGGTTTAGGGAAAGTAATTTCAATTGAATGAGATCTTTCACCTGAATTTTTAGCAAGAGTATATCCCTGAGAAGCAGAGTTTGCCGAATATTTACCCGTAGCCACTTTTGCCTGTGCCAAAACAGCGGCGAATATTCCTAAGAAAAAAACTATTGAAACTGCAAAAATTAATTTCTTCATAATGGTCTCACTTTTTGTTATTAATTTTAGTCCGGAATAAAATAATAGGAATGTTTTTCTTTTGCAAACAAAAACGTTTAAATTTAACCCGGCAGTAAAAAAATTTAGAGGGAGTATGCAATGAAATTTTTTACTAGTTTTTTTTTCAGCATTTATCTTCTTTTGATTTTAATCCCGGCAGGAAAATGTTTTCCGCAGTCTCCCGGAGTAAAATATCATGCATTTTCGGGAACGCTGGTTCTTTCCGCTGAAGGCGCTTCAACTTTAGAATTGACCGATTACTACGGCGCGACCTTTGATTATCTAGGTAAAGTTTCACTGGAATATTTTCTACCTGCCTACTCAAGCAGCTCATTCGGTTTCCGGATATTCGGTGCTCAGGGATTTATTTCAGGCAATGATGCCGGTCTTGTTCCGAATCATTTCAGAACTGATTTAAGTACAGCGGGCGGAGGAATAGTTTATACCTTATCATTCAACGGCTGGATTTTTTCATATCTGTTTGTCGGTGCATCATATCTTTGGTATAATCCAAAAGGGGAAAACGGAAGCGATCTTCCGAATAATTCAGCAGGTGTATATAAAAAACGTGAATTAAATTATAATGGAGAACTGGGATTCAGGTTTTTATTAACTGATGATTTGAGTTTTAATATAAATGGCGGCGTACAAGTCAGCCCTAATGATTTTCTTGACGATAAGCAGCTTGGCACAAGCACCGACGCTTTCCTTGTCTTAGGCGGAGGATTTTCTTTTGCATTCTTTACGGAAAAGGATGTTGACGGTGATGGAGTATTCGATTCGAAAGATATCTGCTCTTCTACACCCGCCGGAGTGAAAGTGGATGAATTCGGATGTCCGCTGGACAAGGATCGGGACGGAGTTCCCGATTATCTTGATCAATGCCCTGAAACTCCTTACAGAGCTTTGGTTGATGCCAAAGGATGCCCTTTCGATGCTGACAATGATAAGATCCCGGATTATATCGACGTTTGCAGCAACACTCCGGAGGGAGTCCCGGTTGATAACTTGGGATGCCCTTACGATCTAGATAAAGACGGAATTCCCGATTACCAGGATAAATGTCCTAATACTCCCGAAAATATTCAGGTCGATAAAAACGGGTGTCCGTTGGATTCTGATTTGGACGGTGTACCTAATTATAAAGATGATTGCCCCGAAACTGCTGCCGGTGCAGCAGTCGATGAAAACGGATGTCCTCCGGTTGAATTAAAAGAGATGGTTTTAAGTTCAGGTGCCAATTTTGCTACGGGAAGCGCTCAGCTTCTCCCATCCGCATATCCCGAACTCGATAAGATGGCAAAGGTAATGAAAGAGGAAAAAAATTCAAGATGGAGAATTGAAGGACATACGGACGCTTCCGGATCTGCAGAAATAAATAAAAAGATTTCAAAACAGAGGGCTGAATCTGTATTGAATTATTTCATGTCAAAAGGGATTAGCAGAACCAGGTTCGAAGCAGTTGGATTGGGCGAGGATTACCCTATTGCCGATAATTCCACCGAAGATGGAAAAGCCAAAAACAGGAGAGTTTTGATCATCAGAATTGATTAATTGTATGCTGCGGGTTGTTTGTAATTAAGCACAAAATGCAGAGGGCAAAGGGGAAGGAATCGCAGGTCAGAAATCGTTAATCGTTATTCGTTCAGGCATTTCCCGAAAAACACGGCAGGCATCCATGCGATCATGCACCCATGCTGTCATGCAATCTTCTGTCACCGGTTATATGCCATTGGTTAATGGTGATTTGCTGATTATCTTGCGGGTAAAATTAAATCTGATTTTAAATAAAAGAGGTAATTATGTTTGATAAAAATTATAAGTTTACTTGTGTTGACAGGTTCCTCAAATATGTCAAATACGATACACAATCCGATGATGAATCAAAATCATTTCCAAGTACCGAAAAACAGAAAATCCTCTCAAAAGATCTCGCTGATGAATTGAAAAAAATGGGGATTGAAGATGCTCATATCGATGATTACGGGTACGTTATGGGAAC
>JBLNGL010000402.1:0-4593 GCA_050264735.1 Ignavibacteria bacterium
TCATACGTATTTAATTTCACAAAAATTTCGGGCGGAGTAATTCTTTTACTAGCCGCCATTTTTGTTATTTATATATCAATTAAGCCGAAAAAAGAAAAAAGTAACAGTAAGGTATTATAATGAGTCAATCAGCAGTAGTTCACACTAACGGACACCCAAGTTATCTTGAGCATAAAGGAAAATATACGGGATTAAGATCGTGGATCTTTTCAACCGATCATAAAAGGATTGGAATTCTTTATCTGACCGGTCTCCTCACATTTTATGCGGTAGGAGTTGTATTCGGATTTTTGATTAGACTCGAATTGATTTCACCCGGCAGTACAATAATGGATGCACAGACATATAATTCCATTTTTACGCTGCACGGCGTAATTATGATCTTCTTGTTTGTTATTCCAGGACTTCCTGCTGTATTTGGAAATTTCTTTTTGCCGATAATGATCGGAGCGAAGGATGTAGCCTTTCCAAGACTTAATCTTTTATCATGGTGGCTATATGTAACAGGCGGTATATTGGCAATAGCCTCAATATTATTACCCGGCGGTCCCGCCGACACCGGCTGGACTTTTTACATCCCTTACAGCATCCGCACCGGTACGAATGTACTTTTAACAATGTTTGCAGCTTTTCTATTAGGTTTCTCTTCTATCCTTACCGGACTCAATTTTATTACCACCATTCACCGCATGAGAGCTCCCGGAATGGGCTGGTTTAAAATGCCTCTGTTTTCATGGGCGCTTTATGCCACTGCGTGGATTCAAATATTGGCGACACCAATAATAGGAATAACTCTTCTTTTAATTGTTATCGAAAGGGTATTAGGCGTAGGTTTATTTGATCCGGCATTAGGCGGCGATCCGGTTCTGTTTCAGCATCTCTTCTGGATCTATTCTCATCCTGCAGTCTACATAATGATTGTTCCGGCAATGGGAGTGGTTTCGGAGATTATTCCTGTTTTTGCACGAAGAACGATTTTCGGCTACAAGTTTATTGCCTTTTCAAGTATAGGAATTGCATTGTTCGGATCCTTGGTCTGGGCGCATCACATGTTCGCAGTAGGGATGAGTGATACCGGCCAGTTTGTATTTTCGCTTTTAACTTTTCTTGTGGCAATCCCGAGTGCAATTAAAGTATTTAACTGGACAGCAACTTTGTACAAAGGATCAATTCAGCTGGATCCTCCTATGATGTATGCACTTGCTTTTATTTTCCTTTTTTCAATCGGCGGTTTAACAGGCGTTATGCAGGGAGCGCTTTCTGTCGATATTCATATAACCGATACTGCATTTATTGTTGCGCATTTCCATTATGTAATGTTCGGGGGTACCGGAGTGGGAATCTTTGCAGCACTTCATTACTGGACTCCGAAAATGTTCGGACGAATGTATAATAAAAAAATAGCCAAAGTCGCTTTCTGGTTTTTCTTTGTAGGGTTCAACACACTTTATTTCCCGATGTTTGTAATGGGATGGCTGGGAATGCCGAGAAGATATTACGATTATCTTCCTGAATATACAATTTATCATCAGATATCGACTGTAGGTTCCTGGATTCTGATACTTGGATTAATAATTATGTTTACTAATCTGATCAGAGGAATCAGGAAAGGTCCGAAAGTTACCGAGAAGAACATTTGGGGCGGCGAAACTCTGGAATGGCAGGTTGAAACTCCTCCTACTCATGAAAATTTCCAGGAGATTCCGGTAATAACGGAAGGACCTTACGAGTATAAGCAGAATGAACCGGAATATGAAGAAGCCGTTTCCAATAACGGCGGCAGCAGAGGAAAGGAGCATTAATGAGCATACCCGCTCCTTTTACAAATAAATCTGAGCAGGAAGTTCATGTCCATAGGGATGATATTGCAAGCCGTATGGGAATGTGGCTTTTCCTGTTTACCGAACTCCTTCTTTTCGGAGGAATGTTTTTTCTATATTCCGTTTACAGATACGAAAATAAAGAAGCATTCCATAACGCTGCCCGTGAACTGGACACACTGATTGGAGCTTTTAACACGGCTATTCTCCTTACAAGCAGTCTTACAATGGCTTTGTCTATTGCTGCCATTCAAAAGAACAAAAAAATGCTCTCGGTTGTATTCCAAATGATTACGGTAGCTCTTGGTCTGGGATTTATGATTAATAAATATTTCGAATGGAGTTTGAAAATATCTCATGGCCTTTTTCCCAAAAGCGATGTGATGCTTTCTTTAGATCATGGAGAAATTATTTTCTTCGGACTTTATTATGTTATGACCGGGCTGCATGGGCTTCATGTCCTGGTGGGAATGGTTTTAATTTTGGTGATGACAAATTTCACCCTGAAAAATATTGTTAACCGTGATAATTACGTTAAGCTGGAAGCTGCAGGTTTGTATTGGCACTTAGTGGATATCATATGGATATTCCTGTTCCCGCTCTTTTATTTAATAACATAATCTCGTACCACAGATTAACCCGCTTCGCCTAATCGTCCGCCTCGGCAAGCCCAAAGCGAGACGGGAAGCGAGGCGAGTAATCTGTGGTAAGAAAAACTAACACCGTATCATAGACTTTTAATTTTTTGATATAAATTTGAACAAAAACATATGAATGAGCAACATACACAAACAGAACACCATGAAATCGGGCACGGTTATGGAATTTACATCCTTGTCTGGCTTGGCTTATTGACATTAACCGGAATAACTGTCGCTGTTGCGGGAATTAATTTAGGAGGTCTTACTGTCGCAACTGCGCTTATTATTGCATCGATAAAATCTTACCTTGTGCTGAGGATTTTCATGCATCTTAGGGTAGAGCAGACTGCATTTAAGGTCTTCGTAATTGTAGCTCTGTTCTTTATTATAGTTTCGTTTGTACTTTTATTTTCAGATTACTCTTTTATACAGGACAGCAATGTTTGACGGTGCTTCAAATTTTGCCGAATCGGTTGATACGGCATTTTTATTTATTCTCATTGTTTCGGTTTTCTTCCTTGTGCTCATTACAGCATTAATGATATTCTTTGTAATCAGGTTCAGCAGGAAGCGGAATCCGAAACCGAAAAATATTCACGGCAATGTGCCGTTGGAAATAACATGGACTATTGTGCCGACAATACTTGTCCTCATAATGTTCTATATCGGCTGGACCGGTTATAAAGAGATGGCTGAAGTGCCTAAGGATGCAATGCCCATTGAAGTTACAGGACAGATGTGGCAATGGAAATTCAGATATGAAAACGGCAAACAGACGGATACTCTTTATGTCCCGTTAAATAAAGCTGTTAAAGTTAATCTTAATTCCGTGGACGTGAATCATTCTTTTTATATCCCGGCTTTTAAATTCAAAAAAGATGTTTTGCCCGGAAGAAAAAATGTTGCATGGTTTATTCCCACTAAACCAGGAGTATATACTTTAACTTGCGCAGAGTACTGCGGATTAAGGCATTCATACATGCTTACAAAAGTGATTGTGATCCCTCAGGATAAATTTGATAAATGGCTGAATAAGAAATGAAATTGCAAAGATATTGTTAATTGTAAAAGTTAATTGTTAATTGTCGTAAACTCGCCGATTAACTTTAACCATGAACGTTTGACTTTGTTTGGCGGCTTTACCGCGCTAATAAATGAACTTATAGAATAGATAATTTAAAGGAAATTTTGATCTTTGCGAGCTTTGCATATTCTTTGTGTTTAAAAAAAGGTTCATACAAAAAGAGATTACAAGATTGAGAGAAAAGCTGAACATATTATTTGAACTGACAAAGATCCGTATTACCTCATTCGTTGCGTTAACTACTGCGTTCGGATTTATAAGTGCGGCGGGCGGGATAAATTTAAATATAATTCTGCCTGTAATAGGAATCCTGCTCCTTGCCTGCGGTTCTGCAGTAATTAATCATTTCCAGGAAAGAAAAACCGATGCATTGATGGACAGGACAAAAAAACGTCCCATTCCATCCGGAAAGGTTTCTCCGGGAAATGCTTTGATGATTGCATTAATTCTTTTAGCTGCAGGTTCGGTTATTTTATTTTCCGGTGCAGGATTGCTGGCTTTAGCTTTAGGACTGCTGAATTTATTATGGTACAACGGAATCTACACTCCGCTGAAAAAGGTTAATGCTTTGGCTATTATCCCGGGCAGTCTTGTCGGTGCAATTCCCCCTGCAGTAGGCTGGGTTGCGGCAGGCGGATATATTTTTGATCCTCAGATTATTATTATCTCTTTTTTCTTTTTTATCTGGCAGATACCCCACTTTTGGCTGCTGCTATTAATTTTTGGAAATGATTATAAGAAAGCAGGATTCCCGACATTAACCGAAATCTTTAATCCAGACCAGCTTGCACACATAACTTTTATCTGGATTATAGCAACAGCCGTTACAAGTTTATTAATTCCGTTTTTCGGAGTTGTAAAATATGCGGCAGTAGACTACATTATTTTTGCAGCTGGATTATGGCTTGCAGGGAATTCATTTCAATTAATTAAGAATACAAGAAAAGGCTCGTTTGCTTTTGCTTTCCGGGAAATTAATATATTCGCACTTATAGTAGTAATTCTTCTTTCGATTGATAAGATCGTTGCTTTTTGAAGATTGTTATAT
>JBLNGL010000403.1:0-2946 GCA_050264735.1 Ignavibacteria bacterium
GGACTGACACGGCATGTGACCCTAACGCGGCAAAAATATTGCAAGGTGGTACTTATGTCATCGATCCTGTTACGGGTCTAGGAACTTATACACCGCCATTGGATACAGAAGAAAAGACATATTTCTGGATGATGACATTTCAAGATTGTTACGCCAGAGGTGCAAATGCAAAAGGAGATTTCCTGTATTACATCTGGTCAAAATATTGGAAAGGCGTTGCGGATATGGGTTCACAAACGCAAGCTAAAGATTGGGTAAAATTGCCGTATACTCTTACTGGCATGGCTCCAAAAACTGCGGCAGGCGTGACCTATGCAGATAGCGAGGAAGAGGAATTGTCAAAGGCCGATTTTGAGGCATTGGACATAGCTAATCTATAATGAAAAACAAAATAAATGTGTCGGGTATTGATCGGTTAGAAACTGCTCAATACCCATTGATAGCAATAAAATATAACGGTATTCAAGCAATGGTCAAGTGCAGAATTTTAACCTCTACACAAATACAGGCGTGTGGCGATTTTTCGCTTATTCAAACAGACCAGGATAAACTTAACCAGATGAAAAAGTTAAATATTAAAGACATCGTGGAATACGCCAATACTATGCATAATATTGTAAAAGAATCTTTAGTGCAGCCTACATATCAGCAGCTTATGGATATGGCACAGGGGAATGAATTATGCCAAAACGCAAAGAAAAAACTTGATGAATTGAGATTAAAATGCCAGGGTATACCTTTTGGTATGCAGAGAAAACAATTGGAGGATGAAATAGACAAGAAGAGGGTATGGGTTGATTTAATATTACCAGAAGATTTTTTATCAGGAGTTTTTTGTTATGCTCTTGATTTGAATCGAAGCGATATTAAGAAGATAACAGAAGAAATGTTATTAAATGCTGCTGTATTGGCAGAAAAATGGCATAAGGCCCCGCATGAATATATCACAGGCATGTTTACAGATTTTAATAAAATGGATATTGATAAAAGATCATTTATGCTGTTATATGATAAACGAAAGAATCAGGGGGAAGTAGCATAAATGGCAGTTGATGCTGGCAGTATTTATAGTGAAATAAGGATTCAACTCGATTCATTAAATGGTGATATTCAAAAGGTACAGGCCAGTTTTGACAAATTGGGTACTAATTTAGGCCAGACATCAGAGAAAACAAAGAAAAAAATAGGTAATGATTTACAACAAATAAACCTTGCGCATGTTGCTTTGTTTGCAGCAATAGGGCTAGCTATAAAGAAGTTTATTTCAGGCTATGCAGAATTTGAACAATCTTTAGCAAATGTGCAATCGGTATCAAGAGCATCCGCGGAAGATATGGCAATATTAGAGAAGGCAGCAAGCAAAGCAGGACAAACAACAAAGTTTTCTGGAAAACAAGCTGCCGACGCAATGTATTATTTGGCAAGTGCAGGATTTACAGCGAGGCAATCGGTTGAAGCTCTTGACGGCGTATTGTCATTAGCTAGTGCTACCGGCGCGGATTTAGCGTTTACGGCGGAAACGGTAGCAAGTGCCATAAGTCAATTTGGATTACAGGCAAAAGATTCGGAAAAGGTTGCAAATGTTTTCGCTATGGGAATCGCAAATAGCCAGGCAACTATTGATAAGTTAGCAGTATCCATGCGTTATGTCGGGCCAGTAGCAAACGCTTTTAAAATGACAATAGAGGATACGGTCGGCGTATTGCAAATATTATATAATGCAGGATTTGAAGCAAGCCAGGCTGGCACCGCATTAAGAAGCGTGTTAGCCGATTTGTCAAATGCCGCAAGCCCAGCTGTTGACAAATTAGAAAAAATGGGAATAAATTTTGAAAAAGTAAATCCCGCAATGGTTGGCTTTTCAGATATAATCAGAAATCTTAATCCTATAGCAACAGATGCTGGAAAAATAATGGAAATATTTGGAGACCGCGCCGGGCCCGTTATGATAAAATTATTAAAGGAAGGCGGCGACCAAATCGATATATACACCAAACAGGTAACGGGCACAAATCAAGCCGCAAATGCAGCCGCAATTCAAAATGATACTTTGCAGTTTGCGATGGGAAGATTAAATAAAAGTTTTACATCTGTTGGGAAAAGCATAGTATCTGAATTTGCTCCGGGAATGAAAGTTGCGGCTAATTTTTTAGCAGATTTATTTTTTAAGTTTAGTCAATTGCCAGCTCCAATAAAAATATTTATAGGAACAGCAGGAGCGGTTATTGTTGCTATTACAGGCATTTCTACAGCTGTTAGTTTGTTTAGTAGTGTTCTAGGCGCTTCAACGCTTCCTATATTAGCTGTTACTGGTGGAATTGCCGGATTGGTTGCAATTTCAAGTATTTTGTATAAAGTTTATAACCAAACAAAAGACAATACTATAATTCTTAAAAAAACACAGGGCGATTTAGAAAATAGTACAAATACATTAAAGGAATCAATTGATAAATATAAAAAAGCTAATGATGAATTAAATGATAAAACAAAAGATTTAAATGAAACAGAATTAGCAACATTGGAAATACGCAAAAGGCTTGCAGGGTTAGAAGTATTGGCAAATTTGGGAAAAACTTTAAAAGCGATAGAAAACTTTGATAAAGCTTTAAAAGATCAAAATAATAGCGTATTAGAAAATCAAAGAAATTATAGCAATGCCGCAAAAGGACTTGTAGCTTACGAGAAAGAAGTAGAAAGATTAACAAAATTACAAGATGAAAGAAATGAAATGAGCATTGCTGAAAGAAATACGACAGCAAATGTATCTACTGAATTAGCTAAAGCAAATCAATGGTTAAAAACATATGAGGAGTCGACAAGAAAAAATAGTACAGCATTGGCAGAAAGTCAACTTGCTCTTGCAAATGCAAATAAAAGCAGACAGGAACAAATTGATGTATTAGCAAACGCTCTTAATCTTGGGCAGATTCAAATTAAAGATATTGA
>JBLNGL010000404.1:0-3067 GCA_050264735.1 Ignavibacteria bacterium
GATCTTCTGCAGACTACAAATGAAATAAAAACAAAACTCGGAGCAGATATTTTCTGGAATGTCTGCGATTTAAATAGCTTAAAAGATATCGAAGAAACTGTGAATACTGTAACAGACCAACTTGGAAGAATCAATATACTAATAAACAACTGCGGCGGTCCTGTGACCGGTTTTTTAAGTGATTTGACCGAAGAGAACTGGCGTGCTTCATTTGAACAGGTATTTTTGAGTACCGTAAGATTCTGCAACTTAGTAGTACCCGATATGATTCTAAAGGGATGGGGCCGGATAGTTAATATAACTTCGATTACAGTTAAGCAGCCTTTGGAGAACTTAATGCTCTCTAATTCATTCAGGGCCGGTATAATCGGTTTTGCCAAATCGCTCAGCAACGAAGTGGCAAAATATAATATAACCGTAAACAATGTCGCACCCGGATATACCCTCACCAACCGTGTTTATGACCTGGCAGTAAACAAGGCAAAACAAGTAAAGAAATCTCATGAAGAAGTATTAGTAGAAATGGCTAAGCAAATTCCCATGAACCGGCTGGCAAAACCTGAAGAGATTGCATCCGCAGTTGCATTCCTTGCCTCTAAGCAGGCTAGCTATATTACCGGAAACACTGTCCATATTGACGGGGGATGGTATAAGGGTATGTACTGATTAAATCAGGGATAACTTTATTTCAGCAGTAAAATTTTGATGGTATTCAGGAAGATCTTTTGGGAAACCGCCGATTCTGCTGTCATTCTGATAAAATAAACACCCGATGAAAAAGAAGAAGCATCCCAGATTTCTTCATGAACTCCCGGCTGAACAATTTTATTAACAATCTCTGAAATTTCCTCACCCAGAATATTAGTTACCTTAATTTCAACTCTGCTTTCCTCGGGAATTTTATAAGTTATCTTTGTAGCCGGATTGAATGGATTCGGATAATTCTGCAGAAGATAATAATCTAACTTTTGCTCATTTCTATTTGAAACACCGGTCAATATTTTTTCCAATCTATAAATATTTCCGTCAAAGCAGCAGAGATAAAGTTCATTTTTTTGATCAACACCAAATGATGAAATACCGCCGGGCGCAGTAAAAAGAAATTCATTAGCAGGCGGATTTGCTCCATTGTAAGTCAATGCCCAGACTTTCCTTGTCTCAAAATCCGCATAAATATATTTTCCGAACAGCTCAGGAATGGAATCACCTCGGTACACATATCCTCCGGTAATTGATCGTCCTTCCGAGTGGGGGTATTCCCAAATAGGAGAAATATAACCGCTGTCGCTGCATCCGCTTAAATTATAACTATGATTTCCTTCATAACAACGCCACCCGTAATTTTTTCCTTTTTCAATTATATTTATTTCTTCCCAGTTGTCCTGACCTACATCACCGCACCAAAGTTTACCGTCGGCAAAATCAAAGCTGAACCTCCATGGATTTCTTAATCCGTATGCGAATATCTCCTCTCTGTATCCTTCGGTATTATTTTTATACGGATTATCAGTCGGAATAGAATAATTTAACGTCAGAGAAGCGGAATCAACATCAATCCTTAAAATTTTTCCTAAAAGACTGTCCCGGTTCTGTGCCCTGTTTTGCGGATCACCCCGGGAACCGCCGTCTCCTAGTGCAATATAAAGCATGCTGTCGGGACCAAAGGCAATTTGTCCGCCGTTATGATTTACATACGGCTGATAAATCCTCATCAATACCAATTCGCTGTTTTCATCAGCAGAGTCGGGATTGGAATCGGATACCTTGAACCGGGAGATTATAGTTTCCCTGGGACTATCTTTGGTATAATCAACATAAAAGTATTTGTTGTTTTTAAAATCAGGATGGAATGAAAGTCCCAATAGACCCATTTCACCCCCATAAGCTACCCTGTCTCTTAAATCCAAAAAAATTTTCACACCGGAATCAGCTATTGAATTCTCAACTAACTTAATAATTCCCAGTTGTTCTACAATAAATATTCTACTTGTACTATCATTTGGGGACTGAAAATCTACCGGGCTGCTAAAGCTTAAAGCAGGGAATGCATTTTCCAACTTATACTGTGCGCATAGAGGAAGAATATAAAATAAGAAAAAGATAAAAAATTTCAGGAATATTCCGATCTTTTTAATTACCTTACTTTGATCTTCGGGTAACAATTTTTCTCTTAACATTTTTTGCATTTTTTTCATTATTACCGGCTCTCTCAGTTTTTTTCTTTCCGGAACTAGTAATTTTTTCCATTCTTTTGACGGATTCCTTGCCAGGGGTAAAAATCTCTTTTAATTCTTCCGCTTTATATCCGGTTTTCCCGGATGCATCCCAAATATTTGAATAAAATATTTCGGATTTTTTAAATTCTTTTAAATATTCGGAGGTATTAATTCTTTTTTCACTCACCTTCTTGGCCTTCCCGGTTCCACTAAAAATGAGGTCTCGAATCTTCATTAAATTTTCCAGTGTGAAAATCCAACTAATTAAATTTTCGAATCTCTCTTTAGAATAATATTTAACTCCGTTGAAATCATTGTAGTTTAGATATGTGAGATAATCTTTACCGCTGAATATTTTTTCAATTAACATTCTTTCCCTAGTATAAGTTTGTTTTGTCTTTGAAGGGGACTCAAGAACCGCAGGGCTATACAATTCAAGATCCCGGCTCAATATTTTAACCAGGTTTATCTCTTCAATTATTTTTTCAAAATTATGCCCCCACTGTTCAAATGCCGAGGATAAAACCCTATCAAGCATCAGCTTATCAAATAAATAATCTTTTTTCTGATTTGTATCGGAGCTGTCATTCATTAATATTTTCAGAAGAATCAGCGGCAAAAAAAGTTCCCGGTTCTCTTTAATGTGTTTCGATAACCCGGCCGGATCATCTGCAGAAATTCCGTTAAGAAATACCAATGAGATGTAGGATTCATTTAAATCTTTCAAGCTATTCCGATTGTTTTTTTTCTTCTGTTTTACAAATATTCCGGACATTATTTTAATTGAGGATAGATTCTCGTTAAAGCTCCTTATCATTTTTTCTTTGTTTAAAGTTGTATGCTCTGCATAT
>JBLNGL010000405.1:0-6994 GCA_050264735.1 Ignavibacteria bacterium
TCTCTCTCCTTTTAAAGGACAAGTTGTAATTGCCACTAAGTTCGGATGGAAACCCTCAGCCATAGATGGAAAGTGGACTGAATTAGACAGCCGTCCTGAACATATCAAACAGGTTGCTGCAGCTTCTCTTAAAAGACTTAAGATTGAAACTATCGATCTTTTTTATCAGCATCGTGTTGATCTTAATGTACCGATAGAGGATGTAGCCGGTGCAGTAAAGGATTTAATTAAGGAGGGTAAGGTTAAACACTTCGGACTCTCTGAAGCAGGAGTAAAAACGATCCGCAGAGCACACACAATACAGCCTGTTGCTGCTGTTCAGAGTGAGTACTCATTGTGGTGGAGAAAACCTGAAGAAGAAGTTTTGCCGGCACTAGAAGAGCTCGGAATCGGCTTTGTGCCTTTTAGTCCGCTCGGCAAAGGCTTCCTCACCGGGAAGATCAATGAGAAAACAACATTCGATAGTTCCGACTTCCGCAATATTGTTCCCCGTTTTAATCCGGAAAATCGAAAAGCGAACCAGGCTTTCATTGATTTCCTTGAGAGGATAGCAAAACAGAAGAAAGCAACTCCTGCTCAGATTGCACTTGCCTGGCTGCTTGCACAGAAGCCGTGGATTGTTCCGATTCCCGGCACTACAAAACTGCATCGCCTTGAGGAGAACATTCATGCTGCGGACATTGAATTTACACCTGAGGAGCTTCGTGAAATTGATAATGCTTCTTCAAAGATTAAGGTGCAGGGAGATAGGTACCCTGAACATCTGGCAAAACTTACAGGACGTTAAACCTGCGGCAGGAGCTGCAAATAATAAAATAAACAAAATGGAATGATAATATGAATAAGCTTGCATCAGTTATTGGAGCTACCGGTCAGACCGGGCAGCATATCGTGAAAAAACTTATAGAAAAAAATATTCCTATTCGAGTACTAAGCCGAAATCTATGAAAGGCAAAAAAAATGTTCGGCAGCAGTGTAGAAATAATCGAAGGCGATCTTTTTGAAGTGAAAGATTTGAAAAATCTGCTCAATGGTGTTACACATTTATTTACAGCACATGGAGCAGACAATGAATCGAATCCGAGAGGTTATGAGCTGATCGATTTCGGAGGAATGAAAAAGGTTTTGGAAGGCTTTCCCGAAGGACAGGATACCCACATCGTTTATATGTCTTCAATTTATTTAGAAAGAAAAAATCCGCCTCCCGATTATCCCGGACGTCCTCTTTATTGGAAACGCAAGACAGAACATCTGGTTCGCCAAAGCCACGTCATTTACACGATTGTCCGGGCAAGCTGGCTGAATAACAACAGAGGAGGTAAGATGCTGATTAAAGCCGAACAAGGTGATCAAGGAGATGGGAAAATTACAAGGGAAGATGTTGCTGAAGTATGGTGCAGGCAATGAACATTGAAAGTGCAAAAGGAAAGGTCTTTGAAGTCTATAATGCTGAAGGTAATCCTATAAATGGTTGGAATAATGTTTTTTCTGAACTGAAACCTGATGCTAAGAACATTTGATTCAAATTTCGCATGATGCCTAGCTTAATTATAGAATATGCGTACCTTATTCCGATAATCCTGGCTTTGGTAATGATTGCGAATAAGCTTCCTTTGCCTTATCCGATTATTCTTGTTTAGGAGGGGCGGGGCCTATTATCCCCAAGTCATTTTCTCACATTGCAATCGGCCCGGACATAGTCTTCTTTATTTTTCTTCCGCCATTGCTTTACGAAGCTGCCTGGCAAGTATCATGGAAAGAATTTTGGAAATGGTGACGTGTGAATATCAGTCTTGGTTCCCATTGCTGTCATTATCTGGATTAAACCCTTAGCGAGCCGCGGAATCCTCTTGCGGCATAGTAAGATTCAGCACCGTTGTGGTACAAGAAAACATGGTCATAGCGCCGATCACAAAAAACAGCACCGCTGAGTTTTCTGATATCAGAAGGTGTTTTCACCCAGCTCGAAGTTTTTGTATCGAATTCTCCAAGCTGCTGCAGCTCCCGGTATTGTTCTTCTGTTAAAATTTCAATGCCCATGGCAGCAGCCATATCAATGGCGCTGTTTTCCGGTTTATTTTCTTTCCGCGACTCGAGTGCCTCGCGATCGTAACAAAGACTTCTGCGGCCTTTAGGACTTTCCGCAGAACAATCATAAAAAATGTATTCACCAGTCTTTTTATCATGACCGACAACATCAGGTTCACCGCCAGTTCTTTCCATTTCATTGAGCGACCACAGTTTTTCGCCCGAATGCTCGGAGTCCAGCTTTGCTTGTATTTTAGCCCATTCAAGGCCTTTATGGCGGTTCATGTTTTTCTCAAAACGGGCTTTCAGTGCTTTGAGTAGTTCTTCACTTTGTTTTGGCGACAAAGCCTTTTTATTGCTATTAATGTTTTTCATACTTTTATATATCTCTGTTGAACCTGCCTTCGGGATAAACCGCACGTCATATTCAGCCGATGAACAAAGCTAAAAGAAACCCGGAACTTTTTCAACCGGCTGTGTCCAGCATTGCATTAAGTCATTGTTATTCTTTTTTATCCGCAAAACGATGGTAGACGGCAGGCTGCAGGTACGCGAATTTAATAACTAACCTAAAATTAGTTCCCTGTAGTTTTCATTAAAAAGAATGATGACTACCATAGCATATTGATGCTATTCCGCCCGCTCTTGTCTTCCCCTTAATAAGCGGGAAATTTTTAACAGAACCGTAAGCCGGGAAAATTTTCTAAATATTAATTATTTGACGAAGAAAACTCCTTAAAGAATTCTTCTATATCTTTTAGTTGATTAAAACCGAAAATCCAGCAGGTTTCGGATACATCGGAAAAATCCATCCCATCGTTAGCTATAGCAAGGTTATTGTGCCGGCCATCCTGACCATTATATTTATTTGCAATTTCAAATGCTTTCTCCCAAATATTTATAAGTTTTGAATCAGTAATATAATTTCTCCAGTTTACTTTTTCTTCAGAGTAAAATCCGGGTGATCCGTTCCCAACTATGTTCCCGTCAGGAATTTTTATGTAATCTGCATTCTCTTTAACATAAGATAAATTATCTGCGGTAGTGTTATTTTCATTCCAGTTACTATGCTGAACAATATGTATACGAGATTTTGTTTTAATTGAATGAAAAGTATTTTTAATTTTTTTAATGAGAGAAGCTGAAAAGTCTGATTGCCCGGCTTCAGCTATCCAGATATCTCCATCTTCATTTAAGGTGTTAGCAACAAGTTTTGTAACTTCACTAAGTGCCTGTTGAAGGTCTGAGTGGGCATCAGACCAGTGATTACCGAATGCAATTTCAAATAATTCGTTGCCTGGCACATACAAACCTTCCTGTATTCCGTAAGTACCGGCAACTGCATGGTATTTAACATTTGAAAGACGGGAATCACTTAACATGGTTGCGACACCTGCTATTGAGTGGATATCATCAATATCTGTTTTGCAGTCAAATTGTGCTAAATATAAATCCTTTTCAATATTAAATCTGGCGGTTTGTTTTATCGAAGAAGTTTCTAATGAGAAGGATAAACACATCAAAAATAGAACTGACATTATTTTTTTGGAAAACATGGAATCATCTCTTTCATTACTTGTTGCAACGGCGTTGCGGCTAACTTGCAGCCAATAAATAAATTTAGGGACTATCTACTTTGGTAATATAAATTTTTTTAGTTTTTTTGCTAATGAGGAGCAGAAATACCAATGAAAATATTTCTAGCATTCCCACTAATACAGTTCATATAAACTTCTCCTGATTATGTGAAAACCGCTATGATAAAATCAATGATTTACATATGATGTTAACTTAATTATTTTATTTTGGTATTATATTCAATATTACTCTTTTATATCTGGATAACTGAGGCTTACCCTTATCCGTAACTTTCAAAATAAAATGTGCAGTTTCTTTTTTCTCAACCACAGGAGCTATCACCCAAACTCCCCGTGCATTCTCAGCCGAATTAATTTTTATCAATTTTTTATATGAACCCGCCTCCGGATAGTTAAACCACAAGTAGCTGAGATTATCTCCGTCGGGATCAGTTGTACCGACGGCATCCAAACCAAAACCCTCTCCTGATTTAACAGTTATTTCTTCAGGGTGTCCTAAAGCAGGAACCGGCGGATGATTGGCTTCCTCATATGGTTTTGTGCACCAATCCATTCGGGCGGCAAAATCATTTTGAAAATCATCCCGCCAGCGCCACAATGCTGCTTTATTATCATCAAATGTAACAGTATCTAATTTAACTGCACGGCCATATTCATTATAAACATAGGGAGTATACTTATCATTTGCATTTGTCCAGATTTTCCGGGTTTCAGGTTCAATAGGTACGCCCGAATCCCCTTTCTTAACGGCAGCAAAGTCCGGCTTGTAAAGTTCATAACGTCCGCCCCAGCCTCCTAAGTTCGGATGCTCGGGTTCATTTAGTCCGTTAGGAATTAGTGACAACCACGATGGCGTATCACCCTCCATTCCATAAGCCACATCGGGATACAGAGCGCCGAGGGGACCGTGGTTTTGCTGAATGTTTTGTGCCAGCCAATTATTGTTAATCTCACTATTATCAATACCATTCACATAACTATTAATTGCACTCCATGTTGCGCTTCCGTAATTATCGCCGGGACTGACAATGTAAAACAAGTCGGGAAAATTATTTCTAATCCATATACCGCTGTCGTCCTGATCGGATATTGTATAAATCCTTAGTTTTGAGATTAATTTTTTAGCTTCGGACTCCGATTTGTTTTTTTCAATTTTATACAACGCCTGAGCAAGAGTATTAACGCCTCCCCAAACAGAAATCCATAAGGGCCGCTCATCGTCTTCTTCAAGAATTTTTATAATCCAGTCAGAGCCTTCTGAATTTTTCCCATCACCTACTCCCTGCATTCCATATTCTGCTCTGCCGTGCTTCAATTTCGCCAAAAGTGTTTCAGCATCAGGAAAACCGGCTTCATTCTTGTAAAGGCTGGATTGTACTTTACTGTATGCCTGAATTATATTATTTATTAATTCAGGACGTATTATTGTTTTTTGCCAGACAGAAGTGGTAGCAATTAATCCTTTAATATCAATTTTATTAGAATATAAAAGCAATCGAACCATTGACTGGGAATCATCAGGGTCAGCTCCGATATCAGTTAAAATAATCACTCTATGATTCTGATTTGCCTGAGCAAAAAGGGATTGAGAGAAGAGTACGATCATTAAAATAACCAATGTGAAAGCAGTTCTCATAAGAAGTTTAAAATGTTTGCAGATAGATTTTTAATTTCTAATAGGCTGATATTTTAAAGTTCTTAAATTTGACTTTCCCTTCACCAATAGAACAAAGTCCAAGCCGCAAACTTAAAAAACCACCGAGCACATTATGATGTAAAGAAGAAACTTCAGCAGAATTTTCTATCTTGCTCCATTTTTCTCCATCAATACTGTAAAACATATCTACTGTGTTATTAATATTTTTAAGACGAAGGGATACATGGTTTTTAATTACTCTTTTTTCTGTTGGAAACTGCCAGCCCCTGAGATTAGCTAAGATATTTTCTTTATCTGCTAAAATTCCCGAATACGATTTATCATTATAAAAAAGCACTAATCCTCCAATTGCTTCTCCTTCAATAAATACTTCTACCTGTGCGGTATAAGAATGGTCCGACGGAATGCAAAGCAGCGGAGAACAATTACCTACAGATTGACCTTTGGCATTAATAACTAAACTGTTATCAGCCAATTGAAATCTGGTTGTGTCGTATTCGCCAAAAAATTTCCACTGCTGCTTTAAGTTATTTCCTTCAAAGTTATCATTTAAAGAAAATACCGCACCTGAAACTTGTCCTGCAGGTCCTTCCCCGCTTTTGGCGGGATGGATTCCCATAATCGGTTCATCGGTTTTAATACCGTCCGGTGTTTTATACCAGCCGTCGTTTGTCCATTCTATTGGTTCAAGCAAGGTCTGGCGTCCCATATTATAATGACCGTTTTCATATCCATGAAAAACGATCCACCAGTTTCCTGCTGCGTCTTCGAATAAAGTCCCGTGTCCTTTCGACCACCATTTTTCAGAACTTTCTTTTGTTCTAATGATCGGATTATATGGTGAATTCTCCCAAGGGCCAAAGGGCGATTTTGATCGTGCAGATATTACCATATGACTTGTAGCAGGACCAGCTGTGCCGCCTTCAGCAGTTGTCAGATAATAAAAATTGCCCCGTTTAACAAGCTTCGGTCCCTCCAGGCAAAAACATTCAATTGTCCACTCACGGGGTATCGGCCATCCGCTGTAAGTTTGTTTTATTTCGCCTGCAACGGAAAGTCCGTCGTCAGACAAAGGGACATAACCACCGCTGCTGAAATATAAATACCGTTTACCTTCAGCATCCGTAATATGACCGGGATCGATATTGCCGATTTTTAAATCTACCGGATCACCCCAGGGGCCATTAATTGAATCGGCAGTTACAACATAATTTGTATTATCAGCCGGAAAATAAATGTAATATTTGTTCTTATATTTAACGAGATCAGGCGCCCAAACCGAACCAACATATTTGTGCAGTGCATTTGTTACAGGTGTCCAGTTAATCAAATCTTTCGAATGCCAGATCAGCAAGCCCGGATAATATTCGAAAGATGAATGAACTATATAGTAATCGCTGCCGTCACGCAATATACTCGGGTCAGGGTAATCTCCTGCAAAAATCGGATTTAAATAATAACCATTCCCCTTTTCATTGGTACTGGTTTGATACTGAGCATTTGCTGAAAAATTTAATTGAATGAGTAATGTAAGGATAAAAATTTTCTTCATATCTCAATTAAATTAGTTTTTTAATATGTAAAGATATTGATTTTAATCTTTATGTTATTTCAAATGCTTTTGGATTCCAAATGTGTAAACACGCCGATGTTGTTCCCGATGTTGCGGCGAAATGCAAAGCATCATATAAAATGAGTTTAATAAAGAGGA
>JBLNGL010000406.1:0-4799 GCA_050264735.1 Ignavibacteria bacterium
CATACAGGGAAACAAATCCTTCAACTTCATTGAAAGACAGCCTGCCGAAATTTTTAACGCAGAATCCTCCTGATGTAATAATCCTGCATATCGGCACCAACGATTTAAGCGACGCCCGAGCAAACTTTGATACCCCTGCTTCCCTTGCGGATGAAGTCCGGGATATTCTTAACATTATCCATAATTTTAATCCCGATATAACTGTGGTGCTGGCTAGAATAATTAACAGAGCCCCGGTAGATCAGCGGACAACGGATTACAATATCCAGCTTCAGCAAAGAGCAGATTCACTAGTTGCGCTTGGAAGAAAAATTTTTGTGGATAATGTGGAATCAGCTTTAAACTATGTTATAGACAACGATGGGCCGCCCTACACAGGTGATATGAATAGTCAATTGCATCCGAATGATAACGGATACAGAAAAATGACCTTCGGTTATTTGAGAAATGTGCTGCCGATTTTACAATTGAAAGTATTTCTTCAAGGCCCCTACGCAGGTGCCGGGTTAATGTCTACAGATTTAACAGGGATTATTCCAAAAACTTCTCCGTACGGCGAGGCTCCTAAAACGGTCCTATATAATATTCCCGGTAATATTACAGATTGGGTAATGCTGGAATTTAGAAGTACTATTAATGGTGAAACTCTTTTTTCAAAAAGCTGTTTTCTGCGTAATGACGGTATGGTTTTAGACCCTGACGGGCTATCGGAAAATATTTCATTGAGCGGGATTAATCCGGGTCCTTATTATATAATTGTAAAGCATAGAAACCATTTAGGCGTTATGAGCCGAAGTCCCGTCGATCTTAATGGATTGAGCTCGTATGATTTCACTACAGGGCAAAGTAAAGCATATACCACCGGTCCTAATCCTATGACTGTATTAAGCGACGGAAGATTTGGAATGCTTAGCGGGGATGGAAACGGATCGGGGTTTGTTACAGCTTTTGACAATAATATTGTCTGGCTGCCGCAAAACGGAGGTACAGGATACTTTACCGGCGACTATAATTTATCCGGAACAGTATCTGCCGCGGATAATAATTTATGCTGGTTAGCTAATAACGGCAAAGCTTCTCAAATTCCGTAGTTAATTTTTCGGAGGAAATATTAAAAAGTTTCTGTTTGTTATAATTATAATTGCTTCCTGCTCTGCCGGTCTTTCACAAACCATCGACGGCAAGTTTTTTGTTCTCAAGAACGACGGGGATATTTATCAGGTTCAGGTGCAAATTAAACTTCAATCAGGATATCAGAATTTGGGAAATGCAACGATGATTTTTTCTTATGACAGGTCATCACTGTCATTCCCCGATGATCCGGAAGAAGGAGCGGACTATGTTTTTAATAATTTCCAGGGAAGCGGCTATTTATCTACAGTTTCTAAACCGGTTGCGGGAAAAATCCTTATAAATATCGCATACACTTTTCCAAGCGGCGGCATGCTGGCAACGGAGACTTTTATTCCTGTCGTTACAATAAAATTTAAAACACTTAATACGCAGGGAGTTTCAGGCCTGGTTTGGGGAGACGGGGAATTTTTCAAGCCCAGCAGCACGAGCAAGTGGAATTTAGGCTCCTGGTTTAATGAAAATACAACTCCGCTTCCTGTCGAGCTTGCTTCATTCGATGCGTCTGTTTTCAACGGCAAGGTTGTATTAAAATGGACCACAGCTTCTGAGGTTAACAATAGAGGATTCGAAGTGGAAAGAAGCTTTAACCAGGTGGATTTCATATCAATCGGATTCGTTGCCGGGAATGGAACTTCAGCAGGTGGAAGAAGCTATGTTTTTACGGTATCCGATGCAGATACCGGGCTTCAATATTACAGATTAAAACAGATAGATACCGACGGCTCTGTTAAATATTCCCAGATAATAAACGTTCATGTAAATTATACTCCACTAAAATTTAATTTATCTCAGAATTATCCGAATCCTTTTAATCCCTCCACCACTATAAACTATTCTCTGCCTGTTGAAAGCTCAGTGATATTCGATCTTTATAACTCGATCGGTGAAAAAGTTGAAGAATTTAATGAGGGCACAAAACAACCCGGTTACTATAGTTTTGTCTGGCAGCCTAAAAACTTATCTTCCGGTGTTTATTTTTATACTATCATCGGGAACAGCAGTGATGGTAAGAACAATTTTAGAAAGACTTTAAAGATGCTGTTCGTTAAATAATGATTTATTACTTCGTATAAAATCATGTATTTAATGGGGCTCGAATAATCCTCCCTAACTAAAAACTTTTTTTATTAGCTGCATCACAGCATTTATCCCTTTTTTGAGAGAAATTGATACTAATCTAAAAAGAATAAAGGGTACCGGACTATTTAGGGATGCTATGCTTTGATGTAATATTCTTCCGATATTTTTTTTAATTTTATACCAACAAATAATAATCTTTTTAGATTAAATGTTACAACCCATATATTCTATGCATTTTTTCACCTGTTTAGGGATATGTTTGGATATTTTCAAACTGATTATTTGTATAAAAACCAGTAATTATAATTAGGCAGAGGGAACAATTTAATGGGTGAAAAATTAGCTAGACTAATAAGCCTGTTTTTCTTCTTGGTTTTTACGGAATTTGCATACTCTCAATCTGCACACATTACAGTTATATCCCCTAATGGAGGAGAAGTTTGGGAAGCAAATTCTGTCCAGACAATAACCTGGAAAAGCTATAATGTTTCTAAGGTAAAAATAGAATTTTCATGGGATGATGGTTACAGCTGGAACGTTATTGAAGAGGATTATAATGCTCTTAGCTCAGCATTTACATGGAAGGTATCGGATGCACAAAGTCCGGATTTTCTTATTAAGGTTAGTGATGCATCCAATCCGCTTATTTACGATATAAGCAACAAACAATTTACAGTATTTATAAAATCAACATCTGCTAAAAGAAAATCATTGCAAAAAACAACTGATGTACCCAGCGATTCGATAAGAATTATGCCTCTGGGCGATTCAATTACTTCTGGAGTAGATAAAGACAGTACTACACATGTACGGGGACCTAGAAGAACACTGGATTCTTTATTAAATAATGCCGGTTACAGTTTTGATTTTGTAGGAAGTTTAAATTCGGGTCTGCCAAATGATTTTGATCGTGATCATGAAGGGCACGGAGGTTGGGTAGCTATGCCTCCCCTCAATGGAAGTCAAGGTGCATTAGGAAATTCTCTGACCTCATGGTTAAATCTAAATCCTCCTGATATCGTTCTTTTGCATATAGGTACCAATGATCTTAACAGCTCTAAGACTGCTGCAAGTGTTGCGAATGATGTAGTAAAGCTTCTTGATACGGTTTTTAGTTTTAATCCCAATATCCGTGTTATTTTAGCTCAAATTATTAATCGGGTAACTTTTCATCAAGCGACAGCTGATTTGAATGACCTATTACAAAGCAAAGCTGATTCTTTAGCTGCATTAGGAAGAAAAATAATTTTAGTAGATATGGAAAATGGTGCCGGATTAATTTATCAAGATGAACCTCCTTTTAGCGGTGACATGTCGGATAATTTGCATCCAAATTATCTTGGTTATGATAAAATGGCGAATTTATGGTTCGATTCATTAAATACTATTTTGCCCATCCTTCAATTAAAAGTATTGTTGCAAGGTCCCTATGATATTAACACTGATCATATGACAACATCTTTGAGTGTTCCTCTATCATCACCTTATTCGGAAGCTCCTAAGACAGTATCGTATACAATTCCAGCTGATATAACAGATTGGATTTTATTACAGTTAAGATCTACTACAAATGGCGGTGCAGTTTTTTCTAAAAGCTGCTTTTTACGAAATGATGGGAATATAATAGATCCGGATGGCTTAACTACAAATATTTCTTTAGGCGGAAATGTGGGGAACTATTACGTAGTTGTTAAGCACCGTAACCATCTCGCAGTAATGAGCAGCGATATTCTTGTGCTGGATGGGATTACAACTTATGATTTTACAACAGGCAGCGGACAATTTTTTGGTACGGGAGGAGCGGCGGAAGTTGAAAGCGGAGTTTGGGGAATGTGGGCAGGAGATGCAGACAATGATGGTCAGGTAAATGCAGTAGATAGAAATGAAACATGGAATTTAAGAAATCAAATAGGGTACTTGAAACAAGATGTAAATGAAGATGGCCAAGTAAATGCTGAAGACAGAAATATAACATGGAATAATCGTAATCTTGTTTCTCAGATTCCTTAACAAATAGAATTGTTAATTGGAAAGGTAGCTTTCAGATGTTCCGGAATTATCCGAATCTCTTCAACCCGAGCACGACCAAAAATTCGCCGTTCCGAGAGCGTGAACATCAGCCTGATTGTCTACAGCCTTCTTGGAGAAAAGATAAAGGATCTGTTCTCAGGATTTAAAGAACCGGGAATCTATAATTTCGAATTTGACGGGAAAGATCTGGGAAAAGATGACATCTTTTTAGAAAGATTTCATCTTTATGAAGCGAAATATTTCGGCTCTCCCGCATTAAGCTTACACTCTTAAAAGGACTGGTATTGAAGTGAAAATGTATATTGTCCTGTACTCAATAATAATTCTGAATGTATAGAATAACTATTCTTTTAACTTTTTTTAATTTTATTGCGGCGGCTCAAATTGCCATAAGGGTGCTTTATTCCTCAGTTCGAGGGAAACGAGGCTGTCTATCATGATAATGGAATTTCTAAAGATCCTCTTGGAACATCGGATTTATAGAAGAAAATTTCTAAAAAAAACTAAATTGAATATGGAAACAATTTCAGCACTAGATGTAGATATGAAAGAAA
>JBLNGL010000407.1:0-4482 GCA_050264735.1 Ignavibacteria bacterium
CCTATGCTTATTTTTATTATCATTTTAATTATTTCTTATTTGTATTGCTCAAGGATAAATAAAAGCACAGGGCAAGTAATTTTTAGATATATTAAAATTTCTATAGTAGGATTTGTTCTTTATGGATTGATAACAGACGGTGAATTAAGCCATTTAACCGGATCTGTTAATCCTAATAACGGTTATAATATATTCTTTTTTACCCTTGTAGCTATTATCTCAGTGAATGTTTCCAGAATAGATAATGATAGATCCCGATAAAAAATCCGTTGCCCATATCGTTACTCCTTATTTATTTTATACCGGTTCCTGGGTATATAACCAGATTGTCGGTGTAAAGGATTTTAATTCGTTCGTTTTTACTCAAAGGAAAGAAAATTTAGATCAATTCCCCCTGAACAATATTATAAGTGCGGAAGATTTTCCTCCTTATAAAATATTTCTAAACAAGATATATGTAAAGTATTCCGGTAAATACGGTCTCTTTTTCAGAAGAGAAACAAAAAAAAATAAAATAAATATTTTTCATGCGCATATGGGTTTTGAAGCCTGCTACTGGATAGACATGGTTAAACACACCTCGCTTCCATTCGTCACTAGTTTTTATGGGCAAGATGTTTCCAAATTAGGTAAAATTGATTCCTGGCTGAAAAAATATAAACTCGTTTTCGATTATGGCGCGTTGTTTCTTGCCGAAGGTCCCTTTTTAAGGAAGCAATTAATTGAAATTGGCTGCCCGGAAGAGAAAACAGTAATCCAGAAATTAGGGATCCATGTGGATAAATATCCTGTAAAAGATTGGAATAAAAAAAATAATAAGATAAAGATTATGCAGGTTTCAGCTTTCAGGGAAAAAAAAGGAATTGAATATTCGCTGGAAGCTGTATCTTTATTAAAGAAAAAATTCAAAGATTTTGAATTCGTTCTTGCCGGAGGCTGGGATAATGAGGAAGCATTTTTAAATATAAAGAACTTGATAAAAAAGCTTTCTATTGAGGATAAAGTTTCCTTGCTCGGCAAGATTACTCATAAACAAATGATTGAGAAATTACTGGATTGTGATATTTTTCTGCATCCAAGCGTGATTGCATCTGACGGTGATAATGAAGGAGGAGCTCCAGTTTCAATTATGGAAGCTTCTGCTATGGGGCTTCCTGTAGTATCCACATTGCATGCGGACATCCCGGAAGTAATCATTCATAATAAAACCGGACTGCTTTCTGAAGAAAAAAACTCCCCCGCAGTATGTGCCAATTTACTAGAATTGATTAATTCCGATGAGAAAAGGATTAATTTTGGTTTAGCAGGGAGAAAGTATATAGAAGAAAAATACAACCTTGTAAATCAGGTGGAGAAATTATCGAATATATACCATAATTTAATTGGGTCTTAAATTGAATGTTCTTTTTATTGTAGATGGTTCTTTATCCAATCCGGTTCTTCCTTCGCAGGGAATTCCTCATATCCAGGAAAATTCAAAAAAAGGCGTTAATTATTTTATCCTCTCTTTTGAGGATCCTCAGTATATCGGTAAAAATCCGAAAGAAAAAGAACGGCATGATGCAGCTTACTCCAATTTAAATAAATGTGCTCGTGTTTTTTCGGCAGGATTAAAGAAAAATAAAAGGTTCAGCACATTCAGACTGATATTAAAAGGTCTTTTTTCGGCTTCCCGCATAATAAGGAAGCATAAAATTGATATAGTACACGGCAGAAGCAACTTGCCTTCTTTGCTCGGTGTATTATTAAAAAAAATTTTTAACATTAAAGTTTTGTACGATAATAGGGGGCTACTGAGCGATGAGCTGGATGAGATGGGTAAACTTAGAATTAAAGTTGAAATTTTATTTGAAAAATACATTTTAAAAACATCGGATAGCATAGTGGTTGTCTCCCATGCTTTTAAAAACCACCTCTGTAGCAAATATCCTTCTTATAATTTGGATGGAAAATTGAGAGTGATAGAAAATTCGTTTAGTGAAAAGAGATTTTTCTATTCAGATCAGCTGAGAGAGAAATATAGAAGAGAATTTGGTTTACATGATAAATTTGTGATGGTATATTCCGGTCATGCCGGTTCTTGGCAAAGATTTGATTTTACTTTAGAAACATTTAAAAAATTAAAAGGACTGAAAAAAGAAGCGTACCTTCTAATAATTAGTTATGATGATGATATTGAAGAGAAAATTTTGAAAGCAGGCGTGGCCGGAACTGATTTCGCCGTTTATAATTTACTCGCTTCCGAAGTAGGGAAGTATTTGATCACGGCCGACTTCGGTGTAAACTTCAGGGACAACAATAGGCTCAGAAGCAGGGTTAGTGCTCCTATTAAACTGGGAGAATACCTGGCAAGCGGACTTCCGGTGTTATCCATGAATAAAATCGGAGATTCCGAAATGATATTAAATAAATACGAAACCGGAATAATTATTGAAAATGAACTGGAAGTAAAACAAAAACTGCTTGAGCTGATCGAATTAGCGAAAGACCCGGAGGTAAGAATGAGATGCAGAAGAACTGCTGAAGAGTGTCTTTCCGTAAAAGTTTCTGCAGAAAAGTATCTGTCAATTTATAAGAATCTTCTTATTAAATAAAAAGCATGTATTATTAAAGGAAGATTTTTTCTCTAAAAATGCTAAAAAAGATTATATATTATTATAAGAGAAATGGTCTGCTAAGTTTACTAAAAACTTTGTTTCATTTGTTGTTTCCTCAAAGAGCCGGTTCATTTGGGATTTGCAAAAATCTAATCCTCAATAAATCAGGACTGGAAATCGGAGGTCCGAGTAATTTATTCTCCAGAAAGGGCTTATTGCCTTTATATCCACATATAAAAAACCTTGATAACTGCAATTTTTCATCCGAGACTATCTGGGAGGGAGAGATAAAGGTGGGTTACACTTATAAGTACGATTCAAATCATCCTCCCGGACGGCAATTTATTTCGGAAGCAACCGATTTGCACGAAATACCTTCGGGTCAATACGATTTCATTTTATCGTCTCATGTAATTGAACATATCGCAAATCCGGTAAAGGCTTTACACGAATGGATACGGGTTCTGAAGAACGATGGGGTATTGATCATCATTTTACCCGATAAGGACGGTGCATTCGACCACAAGAGGAAAATCACACCGCTTGAACATATGATTGAAGACTTCAATAATGAAAGAGGGGAAAATGATTTAACTCATCTAGATGAAATTCTGGAATTACATGATTTATCTAGAGATCCGCAGGCGGGAACATTTGAAGAGTTCAAGGTACGTTCATTAAAAAATTTTGAAAACAGGTGCCTGCATCACCATGTTTTTAATTTATATTCTGCAGTAGGGTTGATTGATTATGTCCAACTGAAAATAGACTCGACGGAAGCTGTATCGCCTCACCATATTATTATTGTAGCAAGGAAATTGCAGAATTATAATAATAATGATCGCATGAATTTATTAATAAAAAATGAATTACGGAGTCCCTTTCATTCTGATCAAATTAACAACAAGAAAAATCCATGATTAAAATTTTTTTTATAATCTTTGTTATTGTTTACGTATAATTTACTATTTGCTTAATGCATAATATTACTAAAATAGCAGCTGTCGTTGTTCTATACAATCCTGATTTAGGAGTAATTGAAAATCTAAATTCATATATAGATCAAATTGATAAATTATATGCGGTTGACAATTCGGAAAATATTAATTCTATAGTCGTTGAAAAGATTAAGTGCATTAAAAAAGCCGAATATATTTCCAACGGGAAAAATCTCGGTATAGCAGCTGCCTTGAATATAGGAGCAAAAAAGGCTATTAAAGAAGGATTTGAATTTTTGCTGACAATGGACCAGGATAGTAGGGCTACACCGGGAATGATTCTTAAATTATCCGGCGTTGCATCATCTTCTCTTCTGAACGGTATAGCTGCCGCCAGGCATGTAAATATTGAATTTCCAATGGAAACAGAAAATAAAGTTACCGAAGAGGTTCTTTATACGATTACCAGCGGCAATCTCCTCAATTTAGCAGCATATCAAAAGGTCGGACCCTTTATGGAAGAATTATTTATTGATCATGTTGATCATGAATATTGCCTGAGAATGAAAAAAAATGGGTTCAGAGTATTAAAAATAAATCATGCTGTTGTTTATCATAAAATAGGTAATGCAGCTAGAAAAAAATTTCTTGTATGGTTTTTATATACCAGCGGTCATTCGCCCTTACGGCTCTATTATAGAACTCGGAACAGATTTTATGTTGATAGTATCTATAAAAAACTATTTCCGGAATACGTGAAAGAAGACAGGCGTAATCTGGTTAAAGAACTGCTCGGAATTTTCCTATTAGAAAAAGATCTGTGGTCAAAAATCAGAATGATTTTTAAAGGGTACAGAGATTTTAAACAGAATATCCTTGGTAAGTATCAATTCTAATAATCATATTGAATTCTTTAATGGATAAAAGAGTTGCAGGAGTTGTAGTAT
>JBLNGL010000408.1:0-11839 GCA_050264735.1 Ignavibacteria bacterium
CCTCTCTTCACCGCGAACTTGAACAGAGGCTGGCTGCCCTCAAAGGATCAGAAGACTGTTTAATCTTTTCAAGCGGATACGGAGCAAATGTAGGATTGGTAACAGCTTTAATGAATACTGATAGTCTGGTTTTATATGATGCCTTCAGCCATGCATCTTTTTGCGACGGTATAAGGATGTCGGCAGTTCAATCATTCTGTTTCCCTCATAATAATCTTAGTAATCTTGAACAGAGATTAAAAAATTTAAGAGCTAAAACTGCCGGCGATATCTACATTGGTGTTGAGGGAGTTTATTCAATGGACGGGGATCTAGCTCCATTGGATAAAATTATTGCATTATCAAGAAAGTATAATGCATATCTAATTGTTGATGATGCACATGGAACGGGTGTGATGGGGAATAAAGGAAGAGGGACAGCCGAGCATTTTAACATGGATGGAAAAATTGATTTGACTATGGGAACATTCAGCAAAACATTTGCCGTAACAGGCGGGTTTGCGGCAGGATCAAAACCGGTAATTAATTATTTGCGTTTCTTTGCGCGCTCGTATATGTTTTCCGCTTCTTTGCCTCCGGTCGTTATTGCTTCCGTTTTGGCCGGATTAGACGTATTAGAAAATGAACCTGGTTTACTTGAGTCATTAAAGTATAATAAAAAATATACTGCTGACAAACTTGCTTCTCTCGGATTTAACTGCAACTCCGATACGGCAATTTTCCCTCTAATTGTACCGGCCGGAATGAATATACGCAAAGCTGCTAACGAATTTCATAAAAGAGGAATCTTCATTAATTCAATTGAATATCCTGCTGTACCTCTTTCATTGCAAAGATTCCGGGTAAGCATTATGACTACACACACCAAAGAAGATATTGACAAACTTATAACTGCCATAGAAGAAGTATGGGATAAGAATAATTACCATACTGAGGAATCAGATATTAATTCACACGCCGCTTAGCTGTTCAAAGTATAAACAAAATAGAAATATTTGGCTTATATGAGATTAAACATTATTATTTTCCTCGCTTCAATAAACTTTCTCTTTATGCAAAATGAAATATTTGCCCAACTTGAGCTCTGGGAAATATACACTTCAAATCAACCTTTTGTAAATGTATTTATAGATAAATATGAATCTGATTCCTTGTTTATTAAATCTATGAATCAGTTGTTCATTCTTCATCAAGATTCCGTCAAATATGCATTAAAAAGGAATGAACCAAACTTTGGAATTGGATTTATAATTGGTGCTGTTTTAGGCGGTATATTCGGAAATGCAATATATCAAGACGGGGAAGAGTCTTATGATTTAGGATTTTCTGCAATAGGACGTTTATCATCGACGATTTTGGGAATCGTTGCAGGGGGTGCATTAGGTGGTTTAGCTGGATTATCAGCAGGAATTGATAATAAATATCAGATAGAAAAATTAAGTACTGAAGATAAGAGGGATCTTCTAAATAAGTTGTTTAATTAATATTAAGATAATATAAGATTCTAGATAGTTTAAAAAGCGAAAAGAAAAAAGATGAAAAAGAAAAAAATTTTAATAGTAGTCTTATTTCAGAATTTAGTTAATGAAAAGCCTTATTATGCAAAAAATCCAGCACCACCCCTGCCTGGATTATTGCTTGCCGGGATGACTCCTCCGGTTGTTGATGTTGAAGTGCTGCATGAAATGGTTCGGCCAATAAATTACAGAACAGACGCTGATTTTATTGCAATTAGTTTTATGGATTATTTAGCTCCTCTGGCATATGAAGTTGCAAAAAAATTTAGAGCATTAGGTAAGATTGTTATTGGCGGAGGAAAGTTTGCATCAACTTTCCCGGATCAAGTGCAGCCGCATTTCGATTCTATCTTAGTCGGCGAAGCTCAGAATATTTGGCCTCAAATGGTTTATGATCTTATTGAGGGAAATTTAAAATCGAGATATCAAACCGATCTTTCCCCGTCTTTAGAAAATATTCCTTCTCCAAGATACGATCTTGCAGAAAAGAATTTTACTGTACCGATTGTAACAGAGGCATCAAGAGGATGTCCGCATTCCTGCACTTACTGCCAGCTGAACATAAATAAGACTAGGTACCGGACGAGACCGATCCAAGATGTTATAAGAGATTTAAAAAATACAAAAGGATTACCCTGGTTTAAAAGAAAAATGGCAATGATATTGGATAATAATCTCGGTGGAGATTTAAAAAATGCCAAAGCCCTGCTTAAAGAAATTGCGAATTTAAAATTTTGGGGAATAGGTACACAGTTCAGTATTGAATGCCTGCGCGACAATGAATTTGTGGAACTTCTTGCAAAAGCAAGATGCAGAATGGCATTCATTGGAATGGAGTCATTAAATACTGCAAGCTTAAACAGTGTAGAAAAAAGGCAGAATAAAGTTAATGAGTATAAAGAAATGATTGATAAGCTGCATAGAAAGGGGATACTGACTTTTACCGGTTTAATGTTTGCTTTGGAAGAAGATACAAATGAATATTACGAAACTCTCCCTGAAAAGCTTGATGAAGTAGGGAATGCAGTAATTCTTCCTTCTATTTCAATCCCTCTTTACGGAACTCCCTGGTATTACGAGATCTTATCGGAAGGCAGAGTAACAGATTATGATATTTCACATTATGAAGGCGACCATGTTGTATTTAAGCATAAACATTTAAGCGGGCAGGAGATTTATGATGCATACAGAAGAGTAAATAAAATATTTTATGCTTGGAAGAATATATTAAGGAGATGGTTAAGGATTATCCGTAAGCTTATCAAGGAAGATTTTGAAACTGTTCCGGAATTTTTACTAAAGATATTGATAATTACTTTCATCTACTTTAAGCTTTCAATTTTTCAGAAACACCACGCACAAAAGAGAGTGTTTAATCAGGTAAGAAAAGAAAAATTTACGCAAAAGAACATTAGTGAATCTGAAATTGTTTTAGCGGAACCCAATTTATTTGGATAATTATCAAAGGATCGAAAAATTGACTATGGCAAATTCATTAGTTAAGTTTTATTGAGTAAAGCGGCTCCTTTGGAGAAGGGTCCTGAAATCTTACGATTTTTGACTTTCTCAAACTTCCCCACAAGGCATTGAGACATTGTTTAGAGGGACTTTGAATGTCTGATGCACCATTTAGATGATACCTCTTAGATCTTTTACAAATACCTGACATCTTTTTGACAATTGATTTTCTACCGAAAAATATCTTTTAACCAAGTTATATAATTAATTATCAAAAGGGATTATAATGAAAAAATATTTTCTACTAATCAGCTCTTTTTTCCTGCTGAGCAATGTTAATACTTTTGCTCAGGATACATTAACAATCCTTCATCTTAATGACACACATTCTACTTTATCTCCTGTTGGTCCAAGAAATGAATTACTTCAAGGCAGTCAGGGAGGGATTGCACGTGCTGCAACTATAATTGGATTGACTAAAATGTCTGAACCTAATGTCTTAACCTTGCATGCCGGTGATGTTTTCATCGGAGATCTTTTTTTTAATGTTTACTTCGGTGTTGCAGAATTCCAATTATTAAATTCACTTGGTTTAGATGCAATGACAGTCGGCAACCATGAATGGGATTTAACTCCATCAACTTTACTCGCATCTCTTCAAGCTTCATTTGCTCCTGGAGAGGGATTTCCTCTTTTATCGGCTAATTTAATTTTTCCCGATTTCATTTTACCCGATACTCTCCGGGATTACATTTTCCCTTATACAATTAAGCAAGTCGGCAATATAAAAGTTGGAATATTTGGATTAACTACTCCCGAAGCAAATGTAACTTCTCTTCCTTCACCATATTTTCTTGATACCGACATTGTTCAAATTGCGGCAGCAATGGTTGATTCATTAACCACTCAAAACTGTAATGTAATAATTCTACTCTCTCATCTCGGATTAAATCTTGATAAAGCAATTGCAAGCAATATTCCCGGAATAAATGTAATCGTTGGCGGACATGATCATTATCTGCTTGAAGCTCCAATTGAAGTTGTAAATCCGCTTGGTGGTACAACTTATATTGTTCAAGCAAAATCGAATTACCTATATATGGGAAAACTTCAGTTAGAAGTAAATGCGGATTCAATTAGCTTATTGAATTATCAAGTTATTCCACTTGATAAATATATTCCCGAAGAACCGCAAACAGCAGCTCAAGTTAATAGCCTCATTGCTGGTATAGAAGCACTTTATGGTCCCGTCTATACTGAACAGCTGAATTGCTGGGCTAATGATTATTTCGATGAAGTTGCTGATTCATTAATGTTCCCTGGAAATCATGATACACCAATCGGGAATTTGGTTACCGATGCATTTAGATGGAAAACAGGTACTCAAATAGCAGTTGAAGCAGGCGGCTCAACTTCTCAGCCAATTTACCCGGTTTTGCTTACCGCTGCCGATATTTTCAGAGTATTTGGTTACGGTTTTAACGAAATAAATGGACTCGGATTCAGAATAGTAACTTTTGATATCCTTGGATCTGATCTATGGAAAGTTCTGGATTCCTGCCTGGAAACAATCGAATTAAATGATGAATTCCTGCCTCAGGTTTCCGGAATGAAATATAATTACAATCCTAATTTAGAACCAGGGACCAGAATAATTTCTGTAACTGTTAATGAAAATCCCCTGGATACTTCAGCAACTTATTCCGTAACCGGGAATGAATTGCTTGTAAGTCTCCTTACTGATTATTTTCATACTCCAATCAGCAACATATATCTTTATGAGGATTCAACCGAGTACCAGGTATTATTGGATTATTTAATCCCAAGAGAAAGTTTTAGCCCCATTATAGAAGGTAGAATTGCTGCCGATATTTCAATTGGCGTGGAAAATGAAAACTACTCCCCGTACGAATATGCATTAATGCAGAACTATCCGAACCCATTTAATCCAGCCACTAATTTCGAATTTCGGATTGCGGATTTCGAATTGGTAAGTTTGAAAGTTTATGACATTCTTGGAAACGAAGTTGCAACTATTGTAAATGAAGAACTTCCGGCAGGTAATTATAAATATCAATGGAATGCAAGCCGATTGGCGAGCGGTGTTTATTTCTATCAATTAAGAACGGGAAAATTTGAAGATACAAAGAAATTAATTTTAATGAAGTAAAATTAAATACGCCTCATTGAGCTGCCATCTTAAAAGAAGAGATAGAAAATTAAAAGAAAAATAATAGCATCAATTTTCAATTACAATTAATGAGGTATTAAAAAAGGAAGAACAATCATGAAAAATCTCAAAACAATAAGTATTAAATCATTAATAATTTTATTATTTCTTCTTATTCAAAACAACAAAGTATCTGCACAAGAAATTAAATGGCTACGTATTGGTGAATTGCAAGCACCTATTAATGAAATTGGTGCAGAATATGAAGGAGAAATCCCTTCAGGCTCTACCATCAATAATTTCTTTTCCTGGCCCGTTCAATACGGCATTGATCAAACTACGACAAGAATGAAAGCATTATGGATTGGTTGTAAAAATTTCGATGATCCGGTTGAAAAAAAATTAAAAAGTGTAAAAGTAATTGGTTCGGGACCAAGAGACTTTGCTGATCGTCCTAACCAAATCTTTCCGGTAGAAATAAAATTAATTGGTAAAACTCCACGTTCAATGGTAAGCGTTGATGATTTTTTAGATGACGATGTCTTTGATGTATTAGACAGCATAGATGCAAACCTGCCTTGCGATCGTATGGTTTTAGTTAGGTTCAATACTTCTATAGGAATAACGGTTACCAAAAAAGTAATGGCATTCGCAACTTCAGAACATGGCAATTATTTTATTAATGATTATGTTTTTAAAAATACTGGAATTTATAACCTACAGGGGGATGCGCAGCAACAAACGATGCAAGATGTTTGGTTTTATTTTTTTTATAGGTATGCTTTTGCCGGAGTAACTTCATTATCTTTTGGTTCAACGTGGGGTCATTTCTTTACAACTTGGGGCCCTAATACTATAAATCATTCTTTTGGAGAGGATCCCAATAATCCTGAATTTATTGATAATAACGGAAAATCAATGCGGGGTTTTTATTCATGGCCCGGACCATTTCAGGGATCACCCCGTCCAAGTTATGCTGAGGATTGGGGGACGCCAAAACTTGATGCGCCTGAAGCTGGTACTTTAGGTACAGCTAAATACGCGGGGTGTGTAACACTGCATGCTGATGTCAGTTCACAAGATCAAAGCGATGATCCCCTTCAACCAAGAAATAGCTGGTTTATTTCTTCGGATGGTACCCATGCTGACCAAAATGTAAGTCAATATAATGAATCGGAGATGCAGGAACGATATGATATCATGTCTGAAGGTCATCCAACTGTTAAGCATGATGGATTAGTTGGCGATGAATATCCAGCTGACTATAATGATCCTAAAAGAAATACTGGAGGTGGTACAAGTCAGGGACAGGGTTTTGGACCCTATACATTAGCTCCAGGGGACAGCATTCATATAGTTTTTGCTGAAGGTGTTTCCGGAATTTCATGGGAAAAGGGTAGAGAAGTAGGCGCCAATTGGCTTCAATGGTATAATGGAACCAGTACACCAACTTTAATAAAGCCTGATGGTTCGCAAACAACTGATTACAATCTTTATAAAAGAATATGGTTTGAAACTGGGAAAGATTCGATTCTAAAGACCTATCGAAATGCGATAAACAATTATAATGCAGGTTATAACATTCATTTGCCTCCCCCTCCCCCGGATAGTTTTATAGTTACATCTTACCAAGGAATGATAAGACTTACCTGGTCGGATAACGCAGCAGGCGACCCACTCTTCAATGGTTATGTCATTTACAGGTCTAGAGGGAATGTAATGAATTGGACAACTGTTTATGAAAAAATCTTTGAATGCAATAAATCAAATGTTGTTCATAGTTTCGATGATGTAACAGTTGAACGGGATTCAGAATACTTCTATTATATTCAATCAAAAAATGATGGATCAAATAATGATGTCAACCTAGGTGTTCCTTTATTAAGCAGTAAATTTTACACGATGACAAATAAACCTGCTTCACTAATTACAGATGTTGAAAAAGATGGAAGAGATATTCTAAGGTATTTTACTTTAAAGCAGAATTACCCTAATCCATTTAATCCCTCTACTAATTTCGAATTTCGCCTGCCCGCCGAAGCCTTCGCGAAGGCGGGGATTGCCGATCGTGGATTTGTCTCCTTAAAAGTTTTTGATCTCCTTGGAAATGAGGTTGCAACAATTGTAAATGAAGAACTCTCTGCCGGCTCATATAAATATCCATGGAATGCAAGCGGTTTGGCAAGCGGAGTTTATTTCTATAAACTGCAGGCAGGAAACTTCAGCGATGTTAAAAAATTAATTCTAATGAAGTAATTTTTTAGAGACACCTCGTCGAGCATCCTAAATAGAGGAACAAATGAAAACAAAAATTATATCTTCAATATTAATTTTCTGTATGCTGATTCAAATTCCTCTGACTCATGTTGGATGTACGTCATTTTATCCTGCCGGAGATAATGATCTTTCTAAATATTCTGAGGAATATAGGCTTTTATTAAGAATGAAGGATAAAACGGATTTGGATATTAGCCCTGCAAATTCCGTTTTTATTGATTCTTCGGCGGAATTTATTTATGCAGTGGGGAAGGAATATAATTATTCTACTAAAAAATTGTCCGATTTTAAAGGAGTTATAGAAAAAGATAAAATAGATTCAGCGAAATTTTTTGAAATCAATTCAACAAAATATTATATATGCTGGTTAAACGACAACCGGAAAATAACTTGCGAGAAAGGAATCATCAGTATAACGCCTGATTCCGGCAGCAACTTCTGGCTGGTATATGATAATAATAAAAATGAAATCAGGAAAGTTCACGATTCCGAAATTGAAGCTGTAGAAATACAAAAAACCAATTGGGTAGCAACTTCATTGCTCATATTAATTGGAGCACTTGCATTAACTCTATTAATTTTCAGCATAACGTACGAGGGTATAACTTTTGAAAACGGAGGTAGCTTTTAATATAATGCAATAATTTTGTATGAATGCATTTAAAATTTTGTTCGGCTTGAATTGAGAAAAAATAATTAATTTTTATGAAGTAATTTGCTTTGAAATTAAGCATTTCTTAAGAGTTATTGCTATTTGCCGTTGATGTTAAAGAGAAAAATCTTAGATTTATTTAAGTAAAAATATTTTTACGGATTAAATGGGAGATATACGCAACATTTTTACTCATTCGAAAAAATCTTCAATCTTTTTACTTCTCTTTTACAATTCGATGACAACCGAAATATCTATATACTTTATACTTATTTCATTATTATGACATTATTAATAATCAAGAGGAGATTATGAAATTATTATTTATTCAGCTCGTAATTCTTATTTCATTTTTCATCATTTCCTGTGAGTCAAATGATTCTGTAGTCGGTTCAAACCAGGATACAGTTATACCGAATCTCATCTTTAATGTAGATACCACATATTTAAATAGTTCCGACGGGACATTAGTAGCTTCTGGTACAGTGACAAATCGGAGCAATAATAAAGTTGAATCTCCATGGTATGTTGAAGCACAATTTTATACGGATAGATCTTTAAGAACAAAATTGGGAGGAAATTATACTCAAATAGGTGTACCTCTCTCCAGGGATCAGTCTACTTTCTGGACAATTAATTTTTCCTCTACAAATGCTGATGTGAGAAATTATCCGAATTTTGCTGTTTCCGATTTAAGGGGAATTTATAAATAAGATTAATTATCCATAAACAATTAAAGGATCTTACTTTGATTAAATTTGACTTAATGGGGGACTTAATGGCGGAATTTTATTTGATTTCGTAAAGACAGGCATCCCCGATAATTCTGATGGGCTCAGCTCCAAAGTTGAGTGTATCTTTATCTTTAGTCCGGTTCGATCTTTCAATAACTATAAATGCATTCTTTTTCAGGAAATTATTTTTTTTAAGATTTTCAGCTGTCTCATAAATATCATCTTTAAAGAATGGCGGATCCGCAAGTATCAGATCATATTGTTCATGTTCATTCATCTCCGAAAATTTTACTGCTTCCATTTTAAATATCCTGCATTTTTCGTTTACCCCGAGCAGATCTATATTTTCCTGAAGATTTTTATAAATGAAAAAATTTCTTTCTACGAAATGCGCTTCGGCAGCACCCCGGCTAATGCATTCAAGTCCAAGTGCACCGGATCCGGAATATAGATCCAGCACTTTAATCATGTCAAAATCAATTTTATTGTTGAGGAGATTAAAAAGCGTCTCTCTCACGCGGTCAGTCATCGGACGTATCTCCCCGGATTTGGGAACATTAATCAATCTTCGTTTAAGATCACCCGAAATGATCCTCATTTTCATTTATGATTTTCTCTTATGGGGTTGTTCTTTATCCGAGTCTATATGCAATACCCGCGGCAGGCGAAAAGGAATTATTCTTTTCAAGGAAAAATTTATTATTTAAAAGATGTGAAACCGGCCTTACCTTATCAAATGGATTGAAGCGGATTAAATCTACGTTCAATAACTCACCCAATGCCGAGGCGAAAGATCCGGAAATATCCTCTCCGGTGATGAATCCCGCATTTATTAAACCCCTGTCGATTTTTATAATTTTATTCGAGTCTATTTCATTCATAATCAGAGAAGGAATTTCAGCGGCATCATCGTAAGCTATTACGTTGTGGTAGACTAATTTTCCTCTCACTGAAAATATTATTGAAAAGTAATTGTAGTTGAGATAAATGCTCAGCACAATCCCTTTATCGGTAAGATTATTGGTTATGGACAAAGCTTTTTCCGAAGTTATATGAGTGTGATCCACAAATTTAAGCTTCAGTTTATTCTGCTTGCAGAAATCGTTTAAGATGCGGAGATACTTTCTCGGGACAGCAAATACTAAAGCAGTATCGGTATTGTTTAAAATATTTTTTTCAATTTCATGATACTGTATTACAAGATCGCTGGTTGAAATGTATGGATAAAGCACCGACAATTCCCATTTAAATTCGTCCAGCAAATCCTGGTGAAGCAGGGTATTATCATACGGCACCTGCATAGTCAGGAATGATTCGAATGGAAGCGAGAAGGAAACTTTATTGCTTTTAAGAGGTTTTTTCAGGATAAGTTCATTAAATGCATTTTGTATTAATGCAATAATTTTAGTTTCCTTATCATTTTGAAGATTCAGCTTTTCGTTAAAATAAACCTCGTCCACATTTTCCAGCACATAATTATTATCTTTAAAATTTATTTCAACAATCTGCAGCTTCGAGTTTGTTATGGAGAATCCTGCATGATTCTCGCCTGAAGGAACTGTTTTCCAAAATTCCGCCATTTTTTTATCTTTAATTTTTTATTGAATCGGACTGCTGATTAAAGACGATATATTCTTTTATCTTAAATAGTTTTGAAGAACCTATACCGTGTATATTCAATAAATCTTCCAGGTTATTAAAGGATCCGTGAGAGTTTCTGTACTCAACAATATTAATTGCTGTTTTTTCGCCGATGCCGGGGAGCTTTATTAATTCATTTACTCCGGCTTTATTTATATCAACCCTCTTTTGAGAGGAGATTTTAAGGTTTTGACTTTCCTTAAAATTTCCTTTGTTAAAATCTAAAACTTCCTGTTCAGAGTCAACAATGACAGTGCTGGTTCCTTGAGATTGTTTTCTGTTCCCCGATTCCTGCCTTCCCAGCATGGCAAACAAACTGTCTTCCTGTGAATAATCAAATTCCTGGTATTGAGCGATCTTTTCCGAAAGGAGCAGGTATTTGGCTCCCAGGCCAATTGTAAAAACAATAAGGAGAAATAAAATAACTTTTACTTCAGTTTCGGTGAGAGAAAATTTTTTTGAGATTTTTCTGAACATCTATTGCATGCCCCAATGCAATTTATAAAACTCCCCAATTATAATGAATTTAATGTTCTTATAAAAATCAGTCAGATTCCAAATCTTTTAAAAAAACTTTTTTCATCGGATTTTGAAGACATCTTGAAATTTGGGGATTGAGCTAATTCTTTGAGCAGCTCTTTTTCTTTTGAGCTTAATTTTTTCGGGATCTCCACATTTACTTTTACAATCTGATCTCCTGATCCTCCCTGGTTCAGGTGCCTGATCCCTTTATCTCTCATTTTTAATAACTTACCGGGGGCTGTCCCGGGATCAATTTTTAACAGAGCCTTGCCGGTTAAGGTGGGCACCTCAACTTCTACACCCAGGGCTGCATCGGGAAAACTTATGTAAAGATCATAGACAATATCGTCGCCGTCGCGTACAAAATATTCATGGGGCAGCTCCTGGAATACAACAATGATATCGCCGGCAGGACCGTTCCGTTTACCTGCATTTCCTTCACCTCTTAAAGTCATATAGCTTCCTTCATGCACGCCAGGAGGAACATTAATTTTTACCGTACTTTCGTCTGTGATTCTTCCTTCACCCAGGCATTTTTTACATGGAACATCGACTACGACACCTTCGCCATTGCAGTTATTGCATTGTGTAATATTCACAAATTGTCCGAACACGGAACGGGATACAGATTTAACCTCACCGGTGCCCTGGCAGACGGGGCATGTTTTTGTCGATGATCCCGGCTCAGCACCGCTTCCTCCGCATTGATCGCATTTAATTTGTTTCTTTACTTTAACTTTTTTTGCAACGCCTGCAGCAATTTCTTCCAGTGTTAATTTAAGAGTAATGCGGAGATCGGAGCCTGGCGTACCTGAAGTACGTCTCCTGCTTCTTGTTCTTTGAGAACCGCCGAAGAAATCATCAAAGA
>JBLNGL010000409.1:0-5270 GCA_050264735.1 Ignavibacteria bacterium
AGTGAAATGCAGACCGGATATTTCTGGAACTGGATGATCTTCGGCGGGCCTGATTTTGGATTAGATAAATTCATTTTTATTCCATTAATGTTTATTGCATTTTTAATTATCTACATCAGCACACTGGCGGAAGTAAACAGAACTCCATTTGATATTCCCGAAGCGGAATCGGAATTAGTATCCGGCTATCATACCGAATATTCCGGGATGAAGTTTGCAATGTTTTTCCTGGCTGAATATGCAAATATGTTTGCGGTTTCGGCAGTTGTTTCTGCATTATTTTTAGGCGGGTATCAATCACCTTTCGGATATTTGGGAAATCTCTTTGACCTTCCCTGGCTTATTCCGGTTGAACAATTTTTATGGTTTGTCGGGAAAGGTGTCTTCTTTGTATTAGTACAGATGTGGCTGCGTTGGACACTCCCCCGCTTAAGAGTTGATCAGCTGATGGCAGTTTGCTGGAAATATTTAATTCCGATTGCATTTGTCGATTTAATAATAGTAGGACTTATAACCGTAATTTAAAAGTGTTTAGATATGCCAGATTTCTAAAATCTGGCATATCTAAGACCCACACACACTTATGAAAGAATACTTACTAAATATCTGGAAAGCATTTTCTACAATTTTTGTAGGAATGAAAGTGACCTTCAAGCATCTTTTTGTTCCCGCAGTTACAATTCAATACCCCAATGTAAAATTGGAATTGCCCGAACGAGAAAGAAACCGGTTATACGTAAACATGGATGACTGCATTGGGTGCGATCAATGTGCCCGTGCATGCCCGGTTGACTGCATTACAATTGAAACTGTGAAAGCTTTGCCGACCGAAGACCTGGGCAAAACATCCAACGGGAAAAAGAAAGCACTTTGGGTAACTCAATTTGATATTGACCTGGCAAAATGCTGTTATTGCCAGCTCTGTGTATTCCCGTGTCCTACGGAATGTATTTATATGACAGATGTTTATGAATTTTCAGAATATCAGAGACAGAATCTGGTCTACAGTTATATCACTCTAACACCAGAAGAAATTATAGGAAAGAAAAATAATCTCGCAAAGTTTGAAGCCGAGAAAGCTGCAAAAAAAGCTGCGGCAGAGGTTAAACCGACTGAGAAAAAAGCGGCGGAGCCGAAGGGAAACGGGCAAAATGCAGAGAACATTTTGAAACCAAATCCTGTCCCAAACCTGCCGGCTGATAATAAAGGCAATGAAACTAAAAAAGAAAACTAATGAGCATATACGATTTTATATTTTATTTGTTCGCGGCAATTACAATTCTCTCGGCATACTTTGTAGTTACCGTAAGGAATATTGTACGATCTGCTTTCTTTCTTCTGTTTACATTTTTCGGAGTAACTGGATTGTATGTCCTATTGGGTGCAGATTTCGTGGCAATAGTACAGCTAATAGTTTATATAGGCGGAATTTTAATTCTCCTTCTGTTCGGCGTAATGCTTACAAATAAAATTACCAGCGTGCAGATTAAAACCGGCACCTGGCAGGTTGTTCCGGCTGCCATTGGAGTAGGTTTATTTGCTGGAATATTAGCTTTTACATTATTCCATACAAATTGGAAAACCGGCAGCAGACAAATTGCTAATTCAACGCTTGTAGGTTTGGGTACGTTGCTTATGCAGGAATATATTATTGTTTTTGAGCTTTTGGGAATGTTATTATTAATTGCTCTTATCGGTGCAGCAACTTTAGCAAGAAAGTCCTGAATGAATGGTTGTATGGCTGTATGATTATCTAAAAAAATATTTCCATTACATCCATACAATCATACGGTTGAATTAATTATTAATATGAAAAATTATCAAACGTTTGAAAAAATTAATTTTTGAGCGGTAAACTCAATGATTCACGCTGGATTAAATCATTTTCTTTTTGTAAGTGCGGTATTATTCTCTTTAGGAATTTTCGGAATTGTTACCAGGAAAAACGCCGTTATGGTTCTGATGGGAGTGGAACTAATTCTTAATGCAGCAAACATTAATTTTGTTGCATTTGCAAGGTACGGGAATTTCGGCCTTCAAGGCCAGCTGTTTGCACTTTTTGTAATCGTGCTTGCCGCGGCGGAAGCGGCGGTTGCTCTGGCAATTGTTCTGAATATTTACAAGACTTTCACAACAGTTAATGTTGATGAAATTGATACTTTGAAGGAGTAGAACAAAGTTTAAGTTCAAGTGCAAGTTCAGGATTTGAACATGAACCCCGACAGGTCGGGGCGGGCTTGAACATAAACTTGAACACTTGAACATAAACTTGAACTTACACTTGAACATGAACTTGAACTTACACTTGAACTCTTTATAACATATGTCTGAATCTACATTAATTAAAATAGCAGTTATAATTCTTTTTCTCCCTCTATTGGGAGCCGTTGTAACTCTTTTCTCCGGTAAAAGAATAAAATCCGCTTATATATTTGAGAATGCAATTCTGGTCTTAATGTTCATTCTCTCTGTGCTTTTATGTTATTTCAAATTAAACGGTTATCTCACAAAAGATATAACAGCAGAGTTTGATTGGATTAAATACACTAATGTTCCCATTATCGGATCACTAGATATTCAGCTAGGAATACTTCTCGATAATATCTCGGTAATAATGATAACCACCGTCGCATTGATAAGCATGCTGGTACACATCTTTTCAATTGCGTATATGAAGGGGGATATCAGGTACAACAGGTATTTTGCATACCTCGGTTTATTTACCTTCTCGATGAGCGGAATTGTGTTCACCCATAATTTCCTGATGATGTATATATTCTGGGAGCTGGTTGGATTATCGTCTTACCTATTAATCGGTTTCTGGTTTGAAAAGAAATCTGCTTCCGATGCCGCAAAGAAAGCTTTCATTGTAAACCGGATCGGTGATATCGGTATGTTCGCCGGCATTTTGATAATTTTTTATACATATCATACTTTCTCATTTGATAAGATTTTCGCTCAAATTTCCCAGGGAGTTCTGCCGTTTAACAGCGGATTCTGGCTTACCGTAACAGGAATTTTAATTTTCTGCGGGGCAGTCGGCAAGTCGGCTCAATTCCCTCTCCATGTCTGGCTTCCCGATGCAATGGAAGGCCCGACTCCCGTCAGCGCCCTGATTCATGCTGCAACAATGGTTGCTGCCGGTGTTTATTTTGTTACAAGAGTGTTTACAATTCTAACCGGCGATGCGCTTCTTGTAATAGCTGTAATCGGAATGCTCTCCGCGTTTATTCCGGCTACTATCGCTCTAACCCAAAATGACATTAAGAAAGTCCTTGCCTATTCAACTGTAAGCCAGCTCGGATACATGATAATGGCTTTGGGAGTCGGAGCTTATACTTTTGCATTCTTTCACTTGATCACTCATGCCTTCTTTAAAGCTTGTTTATTCCTAGGCTCAGGTTCGGTCATTCATGCAATGCACCATGAACAGGATATCCAGAATATGGGCGGACTTAGGAAGAAGATGCCTCTTACTTATGCTACATTTTTAATTGCATCATTAGCTCTGTCCGGAATTCCATTGACCTCAGGTTTCTTAAGCAAAGACGGAATTTTAGCCGGTTCTTTTGCTTTCGCTTCCATTACAGGTCATTGGCTCTTCCCCACTGTTGGATTTCTGGTTGCAATGATGACTGCATTTTACATGTTCAGACTAATTATTCTTACATTCCATGGACAACCCAAGAATAAAGAAAAATATGAGCATGCAAAGGAATCTTCATTCGCTATGGCAATGCCGCTAGTTTTTCTTTCTGCTCTGTCAATATTCATCTGGTACACGCCTAATCCTTTCAATGCAGATCAGGGGTGGTTTTTGTCAAAATGGATAAAAGTGCCCGAAATATCTGTTCCGGAAGATTCAAGATATTCATTTATGAAGACTCCAGAGGCAAATGTTGAAGCAGGTAAGGTTGAAGTTTATAAGCAGGAAGTAATTTATTCGGATACCTATACCGAGGCCGTTCATCATGCTCATACTCCGGCAATGCTGCTCTCATTATTCGTTGCACTGAGCGGTATATTTACAGCATTTCTGTTATATCAATGGAAAAAAATTAATCCCGATAAAATTTCCTCTGCAATAAAACCTTTATATAAACTATCCTATAATAAATGGTACTTTGATGAGATTTATGATAAGGTTTTTGTGGCAGGAACCCTTGCTTTCAGCAGATTTTTAGCCTGGTTCGATTTGAAAGTTATTGACGGGATTGTAGACGGCTCAGCTGCTGTTACAAAGTTGTTCTCAAAAGGAAGCGGGTTATTTGATACTTACGTTGTTGATGGTTTTGTAAATCTCAGTGCATATCTGAGCGGGGTTATCGGTATTGGTTTCAGAAAACTGCAGACCGGAAAAATTCAGACTTACATTGTTCTGGTAATATTCTCGTTAGTCATACTATTATTTTTATTTAAGACACTTTAGGCCAACAAATGGAAAATTTCCCTTTTTTATCTTTAATAACTTTTCTCCCGGTCCTTGGGATGCTTATAATTCTTTTCATCCCTAAATCTCAGGAAAAACCGATAAAGTTTCTGACATTGCTGATAACCGGGATTCAATTTATAGTATCGGGATTTCTCCTCTTAAATTTTGATTATTCCAAAGGAGGCATCTTTGACCCGGGATCTTTCCAGTTTATTGAAAAATTCAGATGGATTGATATCAGCGGCTTCTCCTGGATTGGCAGAATTAAAATAGATTATTTCATGGGAATCGACGGATTAAGTGCACCTTTAGTCTTTTTAACAGGTTTAATCACATTCATTGCAACTCTTGCTTCATGGAATATCCCGAGATCAATTAAAGGATACTTTGCCCTCTTTCTCCTTCTGGATACCGGCATGATGGGAGTTTTTGTTGCACTAGACTTTTTCCTGTTCTACATCTTTTGGGAATTAATGCTTCTCCCGATGTATTTCTTAATCGGAATCTGGGGCGGTCCGAGAAGAGAATATGCTGCTATAAAATTTTTCCTGTATACTTTATTCGGCAGCGTCTTTATTCTTATTGCAGTAATCGGATTATATTTCAGTTCAATGGAAACACTGGCAGACGGCACGAAAGTATTCACCTTTAATATGCTCACCATGATGGACGCCCAAAGCTACACGCAAACCGGGATACTTTCTCCGTTAAATCCGAATAACCTGAGGTTTTATGCTTTTCTAGCCTTATTTGTCGGCTTTGCAATAAAAATCCCGATGTTCCCTTTCCATACTTGGCTTCCTGATGCACATGTTGAAGCACCCACGGCAATAAGTGT
>JBLNGL010000410.1:0-2617 GCA_050264735.1 Ignavibacteria bacterium
TTCTTTGTGAAGGAATATTTTTAATCTTTGTAATTTCTGTGGAGATATTTTCAATGATTGCAGGATCAAGATATTTAAAAACCTCTGCGGCAGTCTCTGTTTTCAGAGCTATCATCAGGAGAGCAGCCTTCTGCGGGCCGCTTAAGTCTATTTTCTTCGGATCTCTTTCCATCTGAAGGTTATGTTAGTTCTTCCTGGTGAATCCAGGAATTAATTATTTTTGCTGCGTCAGTAGGATTTTTGGAAACGTATTGAACAATCTTTTCCTGCTGGTTTAATTTTTTCAGTGCTTCTTCCGATAATTCGTCCTCTATATCTCCTACCGGTAGCGATTCTCTTTTCGGTCTGGTGATCTTCGGGGCTTGTTTTCCTTTTTTGGATGCCGGGGGTTCGAAAACATTTGACGAATTAAAATGCGCTGCCGAAGGCTCCCAGTATACCGTTTCGAGGTTCTTTAAAGCTTCCCGTTCTTTTTTTATATTTTTCGTCAGCATCCTGATAACGAAAAAAGCACCTGCCAATCCGACCAAAACAAATATTAAATTTGACCAATCCTCTACTTTATTAATTATGGAAGGACTTCCTTCCACCTGCACTTCTTCAAGCGGTTTTGTTTCAAAGGAGAGATTTACGATTGAAAACTGATCATTCCTGGTTAGATCGAATCCAACTGCATTTTTTATTATTTCCTCTAGCATTCTTATCTGCTGCTCAGGCCTTGGTTCATATTGTATTTCGGTTTCTTCTCCTTTTACAACTTCTTTCTGTGAATAATTTATTACCGCAGCAATGCTTAATTTTTTGATAGTGCCGGAATTTTCAACCACCCGCTGGACAGTTTTGCTGATTTCATAGTTAGTAGTATTGTTCTGACTTATCTGGGAGGACGAATCTGATCCTTCCGAGCCTATGCTTTCGGTTTTTATAGTTTGCTCACTTACAGCAACCTGGGATTCAGGATCGTACAGCTCCATTGTTTTTTCCACTTGGTCGAAATTCAGGTCGGTATTTACTTGAATCATTGAATTGCCGTATCCAAGGATATTATCCATTAAGCTTTGAGCTTTTGTAGCAAGATAATTTTCAACAGATTGCTTTATTTCATATTGCTTACCGCTGTTCACTGCAAACGGATTTTCAGAGTATTCTTTTGAAAGCAGCCTTCCTTTGGTATCAAGCAAAGTTACTTTCTCAGGCTGCAATCCTTCTACACTGCTTGAAACAAGATTTACTACAGCAGAAATACTCCCGTTCGATATCGAATAATTATTCCTAAGCTTTAGAACTACCGATGCTGTAGGGAGCTTTTCTTCATCCTTAAAAATTGATTTTTGGGGGAAGACAATGTGTACACGGACGCCCTCTACTCCTTCCTGCTGACTAATTGTTCTTGCTAATTCTCCTTCAAGGGCCCGTTTATAATTAAGCTTCTGCATAAATTCCGACATTCCCATTGTGGTTTTATCGAAGATCTCATAACCGATTATGCCGGAGCTTGGAATTCCTCTACCTGCAAGAGAAAGGCGGAGTTCATAGACTTTATCCTTCGGCACCTTAATAGTGGTTCCGCCGTCTTCAATTTCGAAAGCAATTTTTTGAGCAGAAAGATATTCCACAACTTTTGAAGCATCCTCCTGGGCTAGATTTGTGTAAAGAGAAGAGTAGCTTGGCTTGTTCATATAAATAAAAAGAAAAGACATTATCACAATGGTAAATATTGATGTAACGCCGAGAAGTATCTTCTGCTGCAGAGATAATCTGTTTAAGTAATTTGATAAAGCTTTGAATTGGTTCATTGCATTTCTTTAAATTTTTGAAGGGAAGTTCAAAAGAAATGCCACTACCTTTAATTTTTTTGAATTAAATTGGAGTGATCATTGGAAAGAGATTGGCTAAAAATAACCACGTGGTTGAAAAGCAAGGGAGAGGTAAGTTGTTTTTTGTTTGTGGTTTGTTGTAGGAGTAGTTTTTAATAGTTCAAGAAGGTTAAGATTAAGTTCAAGTTCAAGATTAAGTTCAAGTTCAAGATTAAGTTCAAGTCCAAGATTAAAGAAAAAGTTAGTTTCTTAACTACCCCTGCAGCTTTCATACTTGAACCTGAACTTGAACCTGAACTTGGACTTTAAAGTATTTCCAGCTTTGTTCAGAATGCGTTATTAATCGTCTCCGCAATATTTTCAAGCGGAACGACAACATCTGCCAAACCGGCCTCAACTACTGAGCGGGGCATCCCATATACGATACAAGATTCTTCATTCTGCACAAGACAATATCCGCCGAGGCTTTTTATTTTTTTTATCCCTTCCAGACCGTCTTTGCCCATGCCTGTCATTATAATACCCATTGCATATTTTCCGTATACATCGACTACCGAATTTATCATTACATCGACTGAAGGCCGGTGGAGTGTGGTGTTAGGCTCTTCGGAGATGCTAATCCTCGGACCTTCTTTTCCATTTTCCTTTAAAATCATATGAAAACCTCCAGGAGCAACATATATAACGCCATTTTTGGGTTTTTCTTTATTTTCAGCTTCTCTGACTCCAATACTTGACATTCCGCTTAACCTGTCTGCGACCGATTTGGTAAATTTTTGCGGCATATGCTGAAGGATAAA
>JBLNGL010000411.1:0-4154 GCA_050264735.1 Ignavibacteria bacterium
TAAAACCTCCAGCCCAAAGAGAAGTAGAAGTATCTAGCGTTAAAGCAGGTAAACTTAAAGATTTCGAAAATGATACAGGAAAAATTTTGAAGTTCGGCAGTAAACCTATTATTGTTGTACATACAGCAAAGGGAGATTTAAAAGCTTTTTCAGCAGTCTGCACGCATCTCGACTGCACGGTGCAGTATAGAAAAGATATGGGGGTCATTTGGTGCGCCTGCCATAACGGTAAATATGATTTAACCGGAAGAAATATTTCCGGGCCTCCTCCTCGGGCTCTCGAAGAATATCGTGTTGTTGTTCAACAGGATGAAATCTTTATATCAAAAAAGATATAGTGAAATTATGAAAAGTTTTTTCGAAAAAACTTTCAGCTGGCTCGATGAACGATTTAAATTAAATAATTTTGTTTATTTCTTTACGAAAAAAGCCGTGCCGGTTCATAAACATTCTATCTGGTACTACTTCGGCGGTGTTACGCTTTTCTTTTTTATAATCCAGGTTGTTACCGGGATATTGCTGCTCTTTTATTACAAAGCAAGCGCTGACCTTGCTTTTGAAAGTATCCAGTATATTATGACTAAAGTTGAATTCGGATGGCTTATCAGGTCAATTCATTCCTGGGCAGCTAATTTATTTATCTTGTCCGCATTTATTCATATGTTCAGCGTTTTATTTGAAAAAGCATACCGGAAACCGAGAGAACTTACATGGATTACTGGTGTAATCATGTTTTTCATAGCACTTGGCTTCGGTTTCAGCGGTTATTTGCTGCCTTGGAATGAATTAGCTTTTTTTGCTACAAAAGTCGGTTCCGATATTGCAGGCGCTATTCCAATTATCGGCGAACCGATTAAAGTTTTTATGCGCGGAGGAGACGAAGTTTCAGGAGCTACCTTATCGAGACTCTTTGGATTTCATGTCGCACTTTTACCCGGCATCTTTACCGTTCTTTTAGTGATTCATCTACTATTTGTTCAAGTTCAGGGAATGAGTGAACCGCTCGGCCTGAAAACAAAAAAGGCAATCCCTTTCTTTCCAAACTTCGTTCTGCGTGATCTACTGCTCTGGCTTATAATGCTAAATATACTTGCGGTTCTCGCAGTATTTTTCCCTTCTGAATTGGGGCATAAAGCGGATCCGTTTGCTTCATCGCCTGCCGGAATTAAACCTGAATGGTACTATCTTTTTATGTATCAGAGTTTAAAATATTTTCCTGCTCATATCTTGTTTATAGAAGGGGAAACCGCAGGTGTTCTATTGTTTTCAACTGCGGGGATTTTATGGATGCTTATTCCGTTCTGGGACAAAAAAAGTTCAAGAGGAGAAAAAAATTTTTTAATAAACTATTTCGGATTATTTGCTATAATTTTTATCATAATTCTGACAATTCTGGGATGGCTGTCATGAAAATAATTTTACTGCTTATATTTTTTTCAGCCGTCTGTCATAACATTTTTGCCTCGGATGATCAGTGCATTGCCTGTCATGAAGCTATTGGAGATGATGCAGCATTAAAGTATAAGGACGATATACATTTTAAAAAAGGAATTTCCTGCGCTGATTGCCATGGCGGAGATAAAAGAAGCGATGATCAGGAAATTGCCATGGGGACTAAAAATTTTATCGGAGCGCCGAAGGGAAATTTAATATCCGACATTTGTGCAAAATGCCATTCCAGCAGGGTAATTATGAAAAAATACGGATCGGATTTACCCGTTAATCAATTTTCACAATTAGAATCAAGTGTCCATGGAAAGTTTTCCATTGATGGTAAAGAAAGAATTGTTCAATGCATAACATGTCATAATGCTCATGGAATTGTTCATGCAAAAGATCCTAAATCACCTGTTTATGCACTTAACATCATCAGCACCTGCTCAAAGTGCCATAGCAATTCGGTTTATATGAGAAAATACAATCCGTCGCTTCCGATAGATCAATTAGAAAAATACCGTACAAGCATTCATGGTATCCTAAATGCAAAAGGGAATATAAAGACTGCAGAATGCGCGAACTGCCATGGGAGCCATGATATAAAATCCGCTGATGATGTAAATTCAAAAGTATATGCTACACATTTACCAGGCACATGCGCTTCATGCCATAGTAATAAGGATTATATGAAGGAATACAATATTCCTACCGATCAGTTTGAAAAGTATTCATCGAGTGTGCACGGAATTGCCCTGCTTCAAAAAAATGATTTAAACGCACCTGCATGCAATGACTGTCATGGCAACCATGGAGCAATACCTCCGGGTGTCGAATCCATCTCTAAAGTATGCGGAACTTGTCATGTACTCAATGCGGAATTGTTTTCTTCAAGTCCTCATAAAAAGGCATTTGATTCCGAAGATCTCCCGGAATGCGAAACATGCCACGGGAACCATGCAATAATAAATTCATCGGAAAAATTACTCGGAACAAATAGCGCTGCTGTTTGTTCAAAGTGTCATGCTGAAAATAAGGGAGTGAAAGGATACTATTCGGCGAAAATAATGCGGAATCTTATGGATAGCTTAAACTTTGAGGAAAAACGTGCAATTTTGTTAATCGATGATGCCGAACAAAAAGGAATGGAAGTAAGCGAAGCAAAATTTAAGCTTCGAGATCTGCACCAGGCAAAATTAGAATTGCGTACAACAATACATTCTTTTAACGAAGATAAATTTCGACAAGCTGCAACTATTAAAGGTCTGGCAGTATCCGGAGAAATAATAAAAGAAGCTGATAAAGCAATAGACGAATATTATTTCCGGAGGCTTGGATTGGGTGCAGCTACTTTAATTATAAGTATCGTCGTAATTACTCTTTATTTAATAATAAAGAGAAGAGAATCAACTGAGGTCTAAATAATATTAACCGGTTTAAATGATAATTGCAAACATTATAAGATGCATTCAACTTTAGGTAAAATTTTCTGGATTTATAACAGGCGGCATAATTATTAATTTACATATGAGAGTTAACTTATTCTGATGAGGTACAAAGTGAATTTACTTGAAATATTCGGCCTAGGTTTTATTGCAATGGGGGTTATAAATTTTATAGTTGGTTTTTTCGCAGTTAAGACACCTTTAACACTCGATCAAAGTGAAGAAAAAGAATCAATCGAAAAAGAAAATTTAACCGAAATTTATTATTAAATTCGAAAACCATTATTCATCTAACCACGGCTACAATGTTAACCGCGCTTTAAGCTTATCATATCCGCTTTTGCTTAGGGGGAGGCGTTCATCAGTCTGCAATACCACCTGGTATGATTCTTTATCGAGCAGCTCGATTTTTTTAATTTCCTTTACAGCCGCTATAAATGAACGGTGAACTCTTATAAACTCCTTGGGATTCAAATGTTCTTCAAGGAACTTCATTGTTTTTTGTTTTAAAAATTTTCCTGCCGTTGAATAGATCATGACATAATCGTCTTTTGCTTCAATCCATTTAATCGTTTCCGCCGGAATAATCGAAATTTTTGTCCCGGTTTTAACCAATATTCTATTCATGTATTCGATTGAATTTCCCTGATGTTCAATTAAATTTTTTAAAAGAGATTGCTTCCTCCTTTTATCATCAATCGAACCGATTGCTTTTTTTAAGGCTTCATTAAATCTTTCTTTTGAATAAGGCTTAAGCAGGTAATCTACCGCATTGACCTGGAAGGCTTTTAAAGCATATTGATCGTAGGCAGTGGAAAATATTATTGCAGGAGGTTCATCAATCAGTTCGAGCATTTCAAAACCGTTTATCTTAGGCATTTGAACATCAAGAAAAACTATGTCCGGCTTCAGCTCATTAATTTTTTTTATTCCCTCAAATCCGTTGGAGCATTCGGCAATCACATCAATCCCGGGAATTTCCGAGAGATATTTTTTTATGATATCTCTTGCCAGACTCTCATCATCAATTACTAAGGCTTTAATTTTTTCATTCATTTTTAAATAGAGGAATTCAACTTGATCTCAAATTTGCCGATAGCTGCGAAAAATTCAATCTATTCTAAGAAAGAATCTCATAAAGCGTGATCGGCTCCCTTATATTTTTAATTGAATAAGTTCCAAGCTCCTGGAAAAGAAAATGCGTTTTGCTTTTTATAGTATTATAGACGCTTTGCGAAATATAAATTGCTCCCGCCGGTGTTAATTCCTGGATAC
>JBLNGL010000412.1:0-3792 GCA_050264735.1 Ignavibacteria bacterium
CATTGGTCGTGGAAACACAACAGCCAATCCACAAGTGATGAACGATTTTACAGCACTCTCCGGCAGTCAGGGTTCAGTATTAGATCCAATTGTTGCAATACGTTATCATATAACTTTAGAATCCGAAGAGACTGCAACAGTGGATATGATTATGGGAATTGCTGAAAACCGCCAGGCAGCTTTAGATCTTGTTGATAAATATCATGACCGTCGACTTGCAAATCGTATTTTTGAACTTGCATGGACACATAGTCAAGTGACGTTGAGGCAGATCAACGCTATTGAGGTTGACGCTCAGCTTTACGGACGTATCGCAAGTTCTATACTATTCGGAAATGCTTTCCTGCGCGCTGATCCAAGCATCATAATCAAAAACCGCAGAGGGCAATCCGGTTTATGGGGATATTCAATTTCCGGCGATTTACCTATAGTTCTGTTGCAGATTGAAAAGCCGGATAATATTAACTTAGTGCGCCGACTTGTTCAGGCCCATTCGTATTGGAGATTAAAAGGATTGCCTGTCGACTTAGTGATCTGGAATGAAGATCATGCTGGTTACCGGCAATTACTTCAAGAACAAATTATGAGCCTAATCTCTGCAGGTATTGAAGCTAACTTAATTGATAGACCAGGTGGGATTTTTGTGCGGCAGGCAGATCAAATATCCAACGAGGACCGCATTCTTATCCAAACAGTTGCACGTGTCATCATCTCCGATCAACGGGGAACTCTTGAAGAACAGATAAATCAAATAAGAAAAATAAAAGTTCCCGTTAGGCGTTTCAAACCTACTCGAAATTATCATCGCCACCATCATGATGATTTTGTGCAGCCTCGTAATGATCTGATTTTTTTTAACGGACTTGGCGGGTTTACGCCTGATGGACGTGAATACATAATTACTACCTCGCAAAAACAAATAACACCCGCTCCGTGGGTAAATGTCATAGCAAACCAAAACTTCGGAACAATAATTTCAGAGAATGGTTCATCATACACATGGAGCGAGAATGCACATGAGTTTCGACTTACGCCATGGAACAATGATCCTGTTACCGATTCAAGTGGTGAAGCTTTTTATATTCGTGATGAAGAAACAGGACACTTCTGGTCACCCACACCATTACCTAGTCGAGGAATTGGTGCATATGCCAGCCGCCACGGATTTGGCTACAGCGTTTTTGAGCATACTGAAAACGGTATCCGCTCGGAGCTTTGGATTTATGTAGCGACGGATGCAGCAATAAAGTTTTCTGTATTTAAATTACGAAACGAGTCCGGCAGATCACGTAAGCTATCTGTTACAGGTTATGTGGAGTTGGTTTTGGGTGATCTGCATTCAAAATCGAGCATGCACATCATAACTAAAGTTGATCAAAGTAGTGCCGCTATATTTGCACAAAACCCTTACAATTCAGAGTTTGTGGATCGGATTGTATTCTTTCAAACAGATAGTACAACTCGTACTTTAACAGGTGATCGCAATGAATTTATTGGTCGAAATTGTTCATTAAGAAATCCGGATGCGATGACTCGTTCACATCTTTCTGGTAACACTGGAGCAGCTTTGGACCCATGTGCGGCCATCCAGGTTCCCTTCGAGCTGGCTGACAATCAAGAGCAAGAGATTATTTTTAAATTAGGATCAGGCAAGAATGAGAATGAGGTTATAAGCTTGCTGCATCGCTTCCGAGGATCAATGGCCGCACGTACCGAACTGGAAGCTGTATGGAATTATTGGAAAAAAACGTTGGATGCAGTTCAGGTTGAAACACCGGATACCTCACTAAATATATTAACTAATGGCTGGTTGTTATATCAAACTTTAGCATGCCGTATTTGGGCACGAACGGGATATTACCAATCCGGCGGAGCTTTTGGATTTCGAGATCAATTGCAGGATGTAATGTCACTTATTTATACTGAGCCAAACATAACAAGACAACACCTGCTTCTTTGTGCAAGTCGCCAATTCAAGGAAGGAGATGTACAGCATTGGTGGCATCCACCTTCTGGACGAGGTGTGCGTACACATTGTTCGGATGATTACCTCTGGCTTCCTTTAGCTGTGTGCCGGTATGTACTTAGTACGGGAGATACAGGTGTACTGGATGAATCTGTATATTTTTTGGAAGGACGAACAGTTAACCCAGAAGATGATTCTTATTATGATCTTCCAAACAGATCGGAAGCATCCGAAAGCTTATATCAGCATTGTGTCCGGGCTATAATCAATGGACTTAAATTCGGTGATCATGGTTTACCACTAATCGGCAGCGGTGATTGGAACGATGGCATGAATATGATCGGCATAAAAGGTAAAGGTGAAAGTATCTGGTTAGGATTCTTCCTTTATGAAGTGCTTGTTAAGTTCATAAAGATCGCCAGCCAGCGAGGTGACATACAATTTGTTGAACGTTGTAAAAGTGAAGCGCACAAGCTGCAAAATAATATAGAACAGAACGGCTGGGATGGCGAATGGTACCGTAGAGCATACTTCGATGATGGTTCACCACTCGGATCGGCAAGTAACCAGGAATGCAAGATTGATTCTATTGCACAAAGCTGGTCTGTTCTTTCCGGTGGGGGTGATACAAAACGTTCACGCATTGCAATGGAGGCATTGGATAAAAACCTTGTTCGCCGTGAACATAATTTAATACAACTTTTAGATCCGCCATTCGACAAATCAAATTTGAATCCTGGTTATATAAAGGGCTACGTTCCCGGAGTAAGAGAAAATGGCGGTCAATATACACATGCAGCAATCTGGGCAGCAATGGCATTTGCAGCTTTGGGAGACAGTAAACTCGCTTGGGAACTGCTGGCAATTATTAATCCGATTAACCATACAACATCTCCAGAAGGAATTGCTTCATACAAAGTAGAACCATATGTAGTAGCCGCTGACATTTATGCTCTAACACCACATATCGGTCGTGGTGGCTGGACATGGTACACAGGTTCGGCTGGATGGATGTATCGGTTTATCGTAGAATCATTACTGGGATTGAGTCTTGAAGTAGATAAACTCCATATTGAGCCCTGCATTCCCACGGATTGGGAAACGTACAAAGTGCATTACCGTTATCGCGAAACTATGTATCACATTTCCATTTTTCAAACACATAGTGCTATTGCGGATTTAAACATAACTGTAGATGGAGTTAATAATGTCGATAAAATTATTCCACTTGTTGACGACCGTCATACACATGCAGTGGAAGTAAAAATAACATTACTTAAATGATTCAATTAGCCAACTTGTTACTTGTTATTTTAGTTTTGCGTTATTCATCTTTTTGATAATTGCTGAAAAGTCAAAGCTCATTAGTTTCCTACTTTCTCACTTAAGTACTAAATTTAATTTTAATAATTGTTAATGGAGATAAACAAAAATGAAAACACAAAACAGAAAAAGAATTAACAATTCTAAGATTAATGACCTTGCAAAAAATACAGAAAGCGGACAGGAAGAATTTTTAACTACTAATAAAGGTTTGCGCATTAATGATGATCAGAACTCCCTTAAGGCGGGTGAAAATGACGCGACGTTGTTGGAGGATTTTTCAACTTCGTGAAAAAAATTACTCATTTTGGTTGGCCGACCGCTAAAGGAAAAGTGAGGAAGATTTTTTGCGGCAAAATCTTTTAAATCAATTTTTTCCAGAATCAGATTTGCATTCTTGGAAGAAGAAGCAGCGGCTATCATTTCACCATTTGATTTAACCATGATCAAAAAGAATAAAGCATCATTAAAAACATTAAATTCACCTTTTTTGATCTTTTCCT
>JBLNGL010000413.1:0-3573 GCA_050264735.1 Ignavibacteria bacterium
GGCTAGGCTTTCAGAGTAAAAGTTTCCCCGATTTTCTCTATTCCCACATTAATATTATAATTGGGGGCAGAAGCGATAAGCCATTTCAACGGTTCATCCACCGGTTCCACACCCTGCCTGAAAGTATTACAGTGAATGGGAAGAAAATTTTTTGCTTTCAATTGAATTGAAGACATAATCAATGCTTCCTCGGGATTGCAGTGATTATGCCGCCATGGGTTGTACGCCCCGATAGGCATGATTGCAATATCTATCTCCTCATCCTTTATCGAAAGAAACTTCTCTGAAAAAGCGGTATCGCCTCCAAATAAAATTTTTCTGCCGTTTTTTTCAATCAGATAGGCATTGTAGCTTCTTCCTTCCTCGAAATAACCTTTTGAGCGGTCTTTTTCCCAAGGAAATCTCCATCCGAAGTGTTTTACTTCCAAGGCCTTAAAATTTATTCCCTGGAGTTTGTATTCTTCTCCCCAGTCAATCTCCTGAAGGGAACGCCATTCAAGATCATGAATAACATCCTTGGTATTATATGCCGTTATGCAGTCGATCTGGCTTGGAAACTTGCCTGTTAGATTAAGCAGCGTTTTATAATCCATATGGTCCATATGAGCATGGGAAAGAAGTACAATATCGGGTTTAGGTATTTGATCAAGTTCCAAAGCGGGCTCGGAGTATCTGTTTGGTCCGAATGTCATTCCTAAAAAGTAAACGCCGATCGTATCGAATAAAACAGGATCGGTTAAAATCCAGGTGCCGAAGAAATTAATTAAAACAGTCGCATGCCCGATCCATGCGGCAGTTATGTCTGTATCCATCCAGGTTTCAGGAGCCGGGATTGCTTCTCTCGCGCTGCTTTGCCGGACCGGCTTTGCATAAGTTTTTTCTCTATACAAGAATGCAGGCAGCATAACTATGCCTGCGGATGCCTTTAACGTTTTCTGTAAAAAATTTCTTCGTTTCATAAAATGAAAACCGGCTTACTAATCCAATTAATCAAGAAGAGCAAATATAGAACTAGATTTTGTTTTCTAAAATGGACGAAAATGTGAATTGTTCTGCAAAACACAAATTAATTTCGGATTTCGAATTTCGGATTTCGAATTTAAATTTAAGATTTAACATTTTGGATTTTCGGTATTTAATAAATCGTTCAAATAAGACCATAAATCTAACATCACAAAATCGATCGCAGGAATAAGTGAATTTCGCATTTCTATTTTTTTTAATCCGAAATCCGCAATCCGAAATCAAAGAGGAGGGAATTGAAGGTAAAATTTATATTATTGCATTTGTAGAGCAATTTCATCAAGTAATGGATGCAGCCAGTTTTTTTAAGATACACGGATGAACTCATTTAAAACCTCGCTCAATTCATTTAAATTGAAAAAAATTTTATAATTCTCCTCAATCTAAAGGTTTTTTCGCCCCTTTGGGATATTCCTTCGGATCCTTTCTTATTGGATTTATTAAAATTCATGCTGATTTTTATAAACGAACGAAGGTAATTTGATCTTCTAACTTTGTAAGTGTATTTTTATTATTGTTAAGGGCATTAATACTAGCCGTAGCTGTATTATGAAGGGACGGGATGAATGAGGGATCGCAACGTATACCAAAGAATTTCAAACTACTTTTGAAAAAGGAATTTTTATGAAGAAGTCATTTTTCATTAAAAGTTTATATTTAATATTATTCCTAACAGTTCCTTTCCTGAGGTCACAAACCTTTACTTTAACCATTCAAAATCAGACCATTCTTGGGAATGAAATACATTTTGATATTTATTTATTGAATACCGGAACTACTGATATTTACCTGGGTAACAGTTCTTTCGTATTTACATTTAACAGCGCAAATTTTGATAATCCAGTGTATATTGGAGATCAAATGGGAGCCCCTGGGAGCAGGTTAAGAAATAATTATGGTTATTCCTTATCAGTTATTTCTTCAAATGAGGCTACTCTCACTATTACTCCTCCCGCAATCGGCAATCAGGGCGATTTCAATCAGGAAATCGAAGTAGTTTCAAATTCTGGTTTTGGTACTTTAATAGTTAACGCTAAAATTACCGGCATCTCAAATGATTTAGGCACTTCTGATTTTCAGTGGAGAACCAGCGAACCGAATAAAACCATAATCAGATCTTTAGAAACCTCCAGTCCATGGGATTCTATAGATATATCATCCGGGGGAACATATACTAATCCGCCAAGCGTCCTTCTGCCGGTTGAGCTTAATTCTTTTAATGCTCAAACAATTAATACAGGGATTAAACTTTTATGGCAGACGTCTTCCGAAGTGAACAACTACGGATTTGAAGTTCAGAGACGTTACCCCCGGCAGGCAGGTGATTGGATAAAACTCGGATTCGTTCAAGGATATGGAAACAGCAACACCCCTAAATCATATTCTTTCACGGATAATACTTTGACCATTCCCGGGAAATATTTGTATAGACTTAAACAGGTGGATAACGGCGGCAATTTCGAATATTCTCAAATAACTGAAGCAGAATACAACCCTCCGTTAACATACGGGCTGGCGCAGAATTATCCCAACCCGTTCAACCCATCAACTAAAATTTCATTCGCAGTTCCTAAAATTTCTTATGTATCTGTTAAGGTCTACAACGTACTCGGGAATCAAACCGCTGTGCTGTTTAACGGGACAGCGCAATCCGGAAAAACTTATGATCTTTTGTTCGACGGGTCTTCTTTGGCAAGCGGCATCTATTACTGCGTGTTTGAAAGCGGAGGAAAAACAGAAGTTAAAAAGATGATACTTCTCAGGTAAGTAAAACTTCTATCTACTCTCTATGGGAGAGATGCAGTCATAGTTTAAACCTGCTTTTATGAAATGATTTAAATCTCTAAAAAATCCAGTTTCTTATATTAGACGGTAATTAAAAGTAAAAATCTTTTACTGTCACTTCTTCCGCTTTCGGATCGTACTTGTTAAGGTACTTTACAAAATCTTTTGCATAGACTTTTTCTTTCCTCTTCTTATATTTCTCGACAAGCCCTTCCAGTTCCTGGTGATCCAAAGAGCTGGAAACATAATGCTTCTCTTCATGGTCGTCGAATAAACGGTAGATTACTCTGCATCTTTTCATTTTTTTTCTCCCTTAAATTAAAATCTGATCTGCATGAAGAATATCGGAATAAAGCTCGCTCTTGATAGACTCTGCATTATTTTTTGCCTTTGCAAGGGCATTCACGATATATCTTCTTGCAGTAAAAAGTTTTTTCGGTTCATCATTAGCTTCATTCAGCAGGAGATACCCTATGTAAATATAGCTGTAAAGCTCAACTAAATCTTTCGAGGCTACATCCTGGAAGTTATTATCTTTCTTATCTTTCACGTATTTAAGAGAGTCTTTAAACAGATCCCTTATTTCTTTCAAATGATTCAGGAGCTGAATCAGGTTTCCTTTATAAACTTTCTTTTCGCAGCCGTCAAAATAATCGGAGAGCACATCATTTATAACTCCGCCGGAAGCAGCAACAACCTGGAGCTGCGAAGTTCCTTCATATATATTAGTAATCCTTGCATCTCTTGATAATCTTTCAACATTAA